>JBPPMI010000212.1:0-3888 GCA_051305975.1 Solirubrobacterales bacterium | reverse complement strand
TCGAGAACCAGGCGATCGCCTTCACCCTCGCCGACATGAAGATGGAAATCGACGCCGCCCGCCTGCTCGTCTGGCGTGCCTCGTGGATGGGCCGCACCCAGGTGCCGTTCACCCAGGCCGAAGGGTCCATGTCCAAGCTCAAGGCCGGCGAAGTCGCCACCTGGGTCACCGAGCGTGCTATCCAGATCCTGGGCGGCAACGGATACACCCGCGAGTTCCCGGTGGAGCGCATGCACCGCGACGCGAAGATCTACGACATCTTCGAAGGAACAGCCGAGATTCAGAGGCTGGTCATCTCACGCGCGATTTCAGGGCACCACATCAAGTAAGTGTCCTGACGCATTTGAATTGAAGTCTCGAAAGGGCGGCAAACAGGCCGCCCTTTCTGTGCGGTCATGAGGTGGCGGGCGGCACTCAGGAACGTCCTGGGCTCGCCTGGACTTCGTCGACGCTCGCGGCCTCGGGAACGCACGTGAGTGCGCCCCCTTCGGCAGCTTCGCTTACTCCTCGCCAGACGCGGCCCAGGACGTCCCTGAGCACCACCCGCTTGCGTTCACTTGAACGGCCGAGACTCGGAAGCCCCTACTAGTAGCCGTGGCCCGTGTGCACTGGTGGGGCAGGCTCTTTGCCCTCGCCCCTTTTGCGCAGGTACGTGATCGAGGCTTCGAAGTCGTCGCAGAGGGCATCCACTAACTCCCTCGTCTGGTTGAACTTGACCAGCATTCGCATGATCCGGTCGTTTTCGTTTTCCGGGGGCATCTGGTAGGCCGGGACGAGCCAGCCGCGGCGCCGGGCGAGTTCGCCGACGAGGTCGTTGCTGTCGAACGGTTCGTTGTCGTTCGTCTTCGCGATCAGCAGCGGCAAGGTGGGGTTGTCGTCGTCGTAGACCGTCAGGGCGTCCATTTCCTTGAGCCGGTCGGCGAGTGCCCCGCGGTTCTTGACCATCGCCCTCACGGCCGAGCTGTAACCGCTGTGGCCGAGCCGGATGAACTGGTAGTACTGGGCGAGGACGAACGAGGAGCTGCCCGAGAAGTTCAGGGTGAAGGTCGCGTCCTTCTCTCCGAGGTAGTCCTCGTAGAAGATGAGGTCTTCCGGCACCTGGGAGTCCGTGCGTGTCACCAGCCAGCCGATGCCGGGGTAGACCAGACCGAACTTGTGCCCCGAGACGTTGATCGAGACGACCGAGTCGAGGCGGAAGTCCCAGGTGAAGTCCGGATCGGAGAACGGGAAGACAAAACCTCCGGAGGCGGCGTCGATGTGCATCGGCACCTCTAGGCCCTTGCCCTTCAGTTCGGTCAGCATCTGGTCGATGCCAACGACGTCGTCGCACTGGCCGGTGAACGTGGTGCCGACCACGCCGATGACTCCGATCGTGTTCTCGTCGATGTGCTCACGGAAGTCGTCAGGGCCCATGACAGTCTTTCCCTTCGGAATCGGGATGTTCCGCGGTTCGACGTCGAAGTAGCGGCAGAACTTGTCCCAGACCACGTGGACGTCCGAGCCGTAGACGAGGTTCGGCCTCGTCGTGTCCTTGCCGGCCTTCTCCTGCCGGTTCTTCCAGTTCCACTTCATCGAGAGGGCGCCGAGCATGACGGCCTCCGACGAGCCGGCGCAAGCGGTGCCGGGCGAATCCTGGCCCTCGGGTCCGTTGAAGAGGTCCTGGATCATCCTGACGCAACGCTTCGCGAGCTCGGCGGTACGCGGGTCCTCGGCGTGGTCGATGTAGTTCTTGTGGAGGCTCTCGGCGATCAGCATCCGGGCCTCCGGGTCCATCCAGGTGGTGACGAAAGTGGCGAGGTTCTTGTTCGGATCGCCATCCAGTTCCATCTCGGAGGAGACCATGTTGTAGGCGGCCCGGGGAATCACGCCGACTTCGGGCATCTTGTGGTCCGGTGCGGGCTCGGTGAAGAAGCTCTCGACCAGCAGCTCTTCTCTTTCAGGGTTCATTTTCTGCTGCGGCGTCGGCTCTTCAGGTTTGCTCATGTCAACAACCTAGTCCTTTTTTCGGTTTTTGATTCCACGTTTATGCAGCTTTCGCACGTGGTCGACGTCTTCCTTGGTCACGCCTTCTTTGTGCCGGCCCGGGGTCTCCATCGTGGCCGTGAGGTCCTGGAAGCGCGGTTCGGACAGGAACCAGGACATGGCCCTGTCACCAATCTCGCCCTGTCCGATGTCTTCGTGGCGGTCCTTCTTCGAGGCAAAAGGATCCTTCGAGTCGTTCAGATGGAGGGCCTTCAGCCGGTTCTTGCCGGCGTGGGCCTCGAGGTCGTCCACCACCAGGCTGAGCGTCTTCGGGGTCCGGATGTCGTACCCGGCGGCGAAGAGGTGACAGGAATCGAGGCAGGCGCCGATGCGGTCGCCGCCGCCCGCGGCCTCGGTAATCGCCTCCATCTCCTCGAAGGTGTGGCCGAGGATGCCTTTGTGGCCTGCCATCTGCTCGATCAGGACGGGGCACGACTCACTGTCGTTGATCGCCGCCTCGATCATCTCGCCGGAGCGCACCATCGCCGGGATC
Source organism: Solirubrobacterales bacterium (assembly GCA_051305975.1). Classification (GTDB taxonomy): domain Bacteria; phylum Actinomycetota; class Thermoleophilia; order Solirubrobacterales; family 70-9; genus 67-14. Next base: position 1,373 of record JBPPMI010000212.1, on the reverse strand, counting down.
AGTTCGTTGTCCTTCCGGGAACCGGGGTGGAGGACGACTCCCGTCGCCCCGATGCCGTCGCCGATCCGCAGCGCGTGGGTCAGAGATTCGAGCGATTTCCGGCGCAGTTCCTTGTCCGGTGTCGCGGGGTTGATCAGGTAGACGGCGTGGATGATCACCGATTCAACGCTCGATTCCTCCATCGCTTCACTGAACTCGGCGAAGTCGTCTTCGGTGTAGTTGGTCGGCTTCCAGGCCCGCGGGCTCTGGTTGAAGATCTGGATCGAGGAGGCGCCGATCTCGTCGCCGCGACCCACCGCCTTCACCAGTCCTCCCGCTGTGGAAACATGGGCACCGATGAGCACTGACACAGACCTCCGAGTTCGATTTGCCCCTTCGCCTACCGGTGCTCTGCACATCGGCGGGGCCCGCACCGCACTTTACAACTGGCTGGCCGCCCGTCATTCCGGCGGCAAGCTCGTGCTCCGCGTCGAGGACACCGACCTCGGCCGCTCCACCGAGGAGAACGTGGCCCAGATCATCGACGCACTCGAGTGGCTCGAGCTGGACTGGGACGAAGGCCCGCTGTCGCAGGTTGCCCGCGCTCCGGAACACGCCATTGCTCTCGAGAAGCTGCTCGAGTCCGAGGCCGCCTACCGGGATGCGGCCACCGCCGACGACGTCAAGGCTTACAAGGCCGAGCACGGGAACGACCGCGGCTACCGGGGGGAGCCGAGCGCCGACGGCACCGGCGCCGTCCGGCTCAGGGTCCCGGACGAAGGTGACACCGTCGTCGAGGACCTGGTCCACGGCGAGGTCCGCTTCCCGAACTCGAGCTACGACGACTTCGTGATCGCCCGCGGCGATGGCTCCGTGCTCTACAACTTCGCGGTCGCCGTAGACGACGCCGACATGGGCATCACCGAGGTGATCCGGGGCGACGACCACCTCTCGAACACCCCGAAGCAGCTACTGGTGCTGAAGGCCCTCGGCCACAAGCCCCCGCGGTACGCCCACGTGCCGCTGCTCCACGGGCCGGACGGCAAGAAGCTTTCGAAACGCCACGGAGCCGCCTCCGTCCAGGAGCTGCGCGATGCGGGCTACCTGCCGGCTGCCATCCGGAACTACGTGGCCCTGCTCGGGTGGGGTCCGGGGGATGACGAAACCCTGCTCGACACCGACGAGCTGGTGAAGCGGTTCCGGCCCGAAGACGTCGGCAAGTCGTCGGCCGTCTTCGACGGGAAGAAGCTCCGCTGGATGAACGGCCGCTACATGCGCGAGCTGCCGGTCGAGGACCTCCAGCTCAGGCTCGAGGAGCGCCACGCCCGGCCGATCCCGCGCGAGGCCGTGGCCGTCGCCCAGGAGAAGATGCAGACCCTCGCCGACTTCTGGCC
>JBPPMI010000211.1:0-2674 GCA_051305975.1 Solirubrobacterales bacterium | reverse complement strand
GCAGGGCTTAGCGAGCGAAGCCGCACTTGCCGCGATCGGAGTCGCGGAGAAAATCGGGCTGGCGAGGGTCGTCTCGCTCACGCTGGTCGACAACGTTGCCTCCAGGGGGGTGATGGAGAAGATCGGGCTCGAGTACGAGCGCGATGTGGATCACGCGGGGCTGCCGCACGCCCTGTACGCGCTCGACTTCGTGTGAAAGTCCCGAGCGGCAGCGGAATCACCGCCCAGAGCGGCAATTTCACTGCCACCGTAGATAATGCTGTCCGATGACCGCCCTTCTCGTATTCGTGGCCGGCGGGTCCGGAGTCCTCGCCCGGTACGGCCTGACCTCACTGGTCCACGGTGACGCGCTGCCGTGGATGACCGTCGCGATCAACGTGGTCGGCTCGTTCTTCCTCGGGGTGCTTCTGGTGGTTTCCGGGGACTGGCTCTCCGACCAGACCCGGACCGCCCTCGGCGTGGGCTTCCTCGGTGGCTTCACCACCTTCTCGACGTTCTCGGTCCAGGCCTTCGCCGACCTCGAAGGGGGAGAACCCGCTCGCGCCTTCGCCTACATCGCCGTTTCGGTGGTGGCCGGCGTCGGGGCCGCCGCGGCCGGTTTCTATATCGCGCGTGCCGCTACCTGATCTGTTCTCCGGAAAAATGTCCCGGGCGAGCGGTTTGGCGGCCAGGGTCGAGGGTATCCCGGGGATATGGGACTACCACTATCAATACTGCTGATAATTATTGGAATCGTTCTGGCGCTACTCGTCAGCTGGCCTCTGGGGATCATTTGCATCGTCATTGGTCTCGTGCTGCTGGTTGTGCCGGCTCTATCCGGACGCGGTAACAGAACCGTCTGACCGGGGAAAAGGAACTCACTTGAGGCCGGGTTCGTTCTGCGAATCCGGCCTCAGGTCGTTCTGGCCCCGAAAATCGCCGATCCGACCCTCACGATCGTCGAGCCTTCTTCGACTGCGACCTCGAGGTCGCCGCTCATTCCCATCGACAGTTCGTCCGGTTCGACTCCGTCGAGATTGAGTTCGCGCACCTGGTCGCGGAGCTCGCGGAGCCGGGCGAGGCTGGGGCGGGCTTCTTCGAGATCATCAGTGAACAGGCCGATCGTCATCAGGCCGCGGATCTTCAGGGCGTCCAGCCGGCTGACCTCTCTGGCAAACGCGGGCAGATCCCCGGGGGCGACCCCGGACTTGCTGTCTTCACCCGACGTATTGGCCTGAAGCAAGACTTCGAGCTGCCGCCCTTCGGCCTCGAGCTTCTTCTGGAGCTTGTTAGCGAGCGAAATCCGGTCGAGGGTCTGGATGCAGCTGACGTAGGGGAGGAGGGCGTTGATCTTGTTCGACTGGAGGTGGCCGATGAAGTGGCGCTCGTAGTCGAGGTCTTCGAGCGCTTCGAATTTCGGCAGGACCTCCTGGACCCGGTTCTCGGCGACCAGGGTCTGTCCGGCCTCGATCGCCACCCGCACCGCTTCCGGGGGCTGGGTCTTTGTCGCGAGCAGCAGCCGGACCGACCCGGGAGACCGTCCGGCCGCCTCGCAGGCGTCCGCGATCCGGGCCTCGACCGCTGCGATGTTCGACCGGATCAGGTCCGGGTAGGTCAATTCCGCATCTCGGAGAAGACCGAAGTGCGCTGCCCAGGGGTGCGATCGGACTGCTCGTCCTTGATGACGTGGGAGACGGCGTTGATCAGCGCGAGATGGGTGAAGGCCTGGGGGAAGTTGCCGAGATGGCGGTTGCTCGAGGCCTCGATCTCCTCGGCAAAGAGCTCCAGGGGCTCGGCTGCGGTGATCAGGCGCTCGCAGAGCCGGCGGGCCTCGTCGATCTCGCCGATCTCGGACAGGGCCGAGACCATCCAGAAGGAGCAGATCAGGAAGGTGCCTTCCTTCCCGCTAAGACCGTCGTCGGTCTCCTCGACGAGGTAGCGGAGGATCAGGCCCTGGTCGTCGAGGCCTTCGCGTACCGCGAGCACGGTCTTCACTATGCGTTCGTCGTCGGGGGGAAGGAAACGGACCAGGGGCATCAGCAGGACGGAGGCGTCGAGGGCATCGGTTTCGTAGTGCTGGCGGAAGACTCCGTCGCGGGCGCCTTTCTCGCAGATCTCCTCCTTGAACCCGGACGCGATCCGGTCCCACTCGTCGGCCTGGTCCTCGCTGCCGTACTGCCGGGCCATGCGTGCGGCCCGGTCGACCGCGACCCAGATCATCAGCTTTGACGAGACGTAGTGCTGCGGTTCACCGCGGGCCTCCCAGATCCCCTGGTCGGGGGCCGGCCAGGCGTCGATCGCGTCCTTGGCGAGCTGCCGGATCAGCCCCATCTCCGCGGGACCCGCATTTTCGGCCAGGGCCTTCCGATGGACGTAGACCGCGTCGAGCAGCGCGCCCCAGACGTCGTGCTGGTGCTGGTCGAAGGCGCCGTTGCCGATCCGGACGGGCTTGGCGCCTTCGTACCCGGAGAGGTGGTCCAGCGTGCTCTCGGTGAGGTCGTGCTCGCCGCCGATCCCGTACATGATCTGAAGGTCGTCGTCCTCGACTTCCTCGACCCGGGCGCGAACGAACTTCATGAAAGCGCGCGCTTCCAGGTCGAAGCCCAGCGAATGGAGCGACCAGAGGGCGAAGGTCGAATCGCGGATCCAGCTGTACCTGTAGTCCCAGTTGCGTTCTCCGCCCGGCGTCTCGGGC
>JBPPMI010000210.1:0-2584 GCA_051305975.1 Solirubrobacterales bacterium | reverse complement strand
TCACGCTCGCCCACGGCGCCGCGCTGATCGCCCTGACGATCGACGAGGTCGGCATGGCGAAGACAGCCGACCGCAAGGTGGAGATCGCCCAGCGCCTGAAGGCACTGATCTGCGACGAGCACGGCCTCGAGCCGGAAGCGCTCGTCTTCGACTGCCTCACCTTCACCCTGACCACGGGTGACGAGGAGTGGCGGCCGTCCGCGGTCGAGACGATCGAGGGCATCCGCCGGATCAAGGCGGAGATCCCGGGGGTCAAGACCTCGCTCGGCGTGTCGAACGTCAGCTTCGGTGTCGGCCAGCCGGCCCGCGCGGTGCTCAACTCGGTCTTCCTCCACCACTGCGTGGAGGCCGGGCTCGACCTCGCAATGGTCAACCCGAACCACATCAAGCCGTACGGCGAGATCGACGAAGAAGAGAAGAAGCTGACCAACGCGCTCGTCTTCAACGAGTCCGAGGACGCGCTCGAGAAGTTCATCGAGCACTTCGAGTCGAAGGGCGACGAAGAAGAGGCCGAAGCCGCCAACCCGACCGAAGGCATGGAGCCCGAAGAGGCGCTCCACTTCCACATCCTCCGCCGCCGCAAGGAAGGCGTCGAGGACTGGATCGACAAGTCGGTCGAAAAGATCGGGGCGGTCCCGACCCTGAACACTGTCCTCCTCCCCGCCATGAAGGAAGTCGGCGACAAGTTCGGCGCCGGCGAGCTGATCCTGCCGTTCGTGCTGCAGTCGGCGGAGGTCATGAAGAAGGCCGTGGCCCAGCTCGAGAACTACCTCGAGCGGATGGAAGGACACACCAAGGGCAAGGTAGTGATCGCGACCGTGTTCGGTGACGTCCACGACATCGGCAAGTCGCTGGTCAACACGATCCTCACCAACAACGGCTACACGGTGGTCGACCTCGGCAAGCAGGTCCCGGTCGACGTGATCCTCGACGCCGCCCAGGAGCACGACGCCGACGCCATCGGCCTGTCCGCCCTGCTCGTCTCGACTTCGAAGCAGATGCCGATCGCCATCCAGGAGCTGCACTCACGCGGGCTCGAGTACCCGGTGATGATCGGCGGCGCCGCGATCAACCGCGACTTCGGCCGCCGAGTGCTTTACCCGAACGGACGCGAGTCGGACGAGATCTACGAGCCCGGCGTCTTCTACTGCAAGGACGCGTTCCAGGGTCTCGACACGATGGACGCCCTGATTGAGCCGGAGGCCCGCGAGGCGCTGGTCCAGAAGCTCCGCAAGGAAGCCGAGGAGTTCCGCAATAAGCCCGAAGTGGTCGATGACGGTCCGCCCGTGACCGACGATACCGACCGCTCTGCGGCCGACCCGGACGCTCCGATCCCGGACCCTCCGATCTGGGGAGTCCAGGAGTTGCCGATCGAGATCGACGACATCTTCAACCACCTAGATCTCCACGTCCTGTTCAAGCTCCACTGGGGCGGCCGCGGGGTCAAGGGCGAAGAGTGGGAGAAGCTCGTCAGCGAGGACTTCCGTCCGCGGCTCGAGCGCATGTGGGCCGAGCAGGACTACCTCCACCCGAAGGCCGTGCTGGGGTATTTCCCCTGCAACGCCGACGGCAACGAACTGGTCATCTTCGACCCGGAGGACCAAGACAAGGAGATCAACCGCCTCGTCTTCCCGCGCCAGCCGAAGCACGACCGGATCTGCCTTGCCGACTTTTATCGCCCGCTCGGTGACGACGGCGTGCGCGATGTCGTTGCGCTCCAGGGTGTGACGATGGGCTCCGAGGTCACCGACGTCATGGACAAGCTCGAAGAGGACGGCGAGTTCGCCGAACAGCTCTTCACCCACGGCATCGGCGTCCAGTCGGCCGAGGGTCTGGCCGAGTGGCTCCACCAGAAGGTGCGAGCCGACCTCGAGATCGGTCCGACCCAAGGCCGCCGCTACTCGTGGGGCTACCCCGCCTGCCCGGACCAGTCCGAGCACGAGAAGGTGTGGGAGCTCCTCGACCTGAACCAGATCGGCATGTACCTCTCCGGTGGTTACGCCGTGATGCCCGAGCAGTCGACCGTCGCGATCATCAGCCACCACCCGGATGCGGTCTACTTCGGCATGAAGTCGGGCTTCATCCCCAAGGACGGCCCCGCCCCGGACGAAGTGATCGAGCTCAGCGACCGCTCCGCGAACCCGCCGGAAGAAGATCCGAACGTGGATCCGGAAGTCGGAGAGATCGGCGCGGAGTCAGCGGACGAAGAGCCCGCCACCGCCTGATGCAATGAAAACGCCGCCCGGGTGGGCGGCGTTTTCGTTCAGCAGGTGTTGCGCCGAGTCAATTCAGCCGAGCGGGGTCAGCTTGAAGTTGACGCGTGAGCCCTTGCCGCGGGCGAACTTGCGGTTCTTGTTGACGGTCCACGGTTGACGGAGGATCCCGTCGGGATCCTGCAGGAATTCCTTGAGCAGCTTGATCGACTGCTTGCAGTTCAGTTTGTTGGCGCTGACGTTGTACTGGCCCTTGGGGAACTGGACCTTGCCGATGCGATCGTTGTTGAGAACGGTGAAGGTGCCACAGTTCACGCGGGCTGCCTGGGCGCTTTCGCCGCCGGCGAGTCCGATGAACAGCGCGACGACCA
>JBPPMI010000209.1:0-2075 GCA_051305975.1 Solirubrobacterales bacterium | reverse complement strand
TCGAGCCGCGGAATCCCCTTCCTCATTCCTCTCGGATCCGCTGTGGCCGCAGCGGGCACCCCGCTCGGCCTCGACGCCTATGGAGCCGTCTGGGCAGTCTCTCAACGAAGTCACTTCTACAGCGAATGGGACACACCGAGCCTAATCGAGCCACCGGTGTTGGCGACCCTAGCCATCTGCGCCATCGCCGTGGTGTGCCTGTGCCGCTCCGGCAAGCCCGCGCCCTGGCTGCTGATCGGTTTGACTGGAAGTTGCCTCATCATGGCCGTGTATTCCGGTCGAACCGTCCCGGTCGCGGCGGCTATAGGAGTTCCACTCGCGGCCTTCATTGTCGGCAGCGGGAGCCCGCGCATCCCCCTGACACGACGCGTTCTTGGGGGCTACCTGGCAATCGCCGGTTTCGCGGTGGCCCTGATTGGTGCCGTGGTGCCGACGACTGCCAGCGAACCCGCGCCCCAGCCGGCGGAGTTGGAATCGATTCTCGACGGCCTTCCTGCCGGCACCCGGATTGTGACAGGCACGGGCTTCGGCAGTTTCATGACCTGGCGGTACCCGGACCTGGAGCCGACCGACATGGGATACGGCGACCAGTACACCCTTGACGAACTGGAGCGGGCCCAACGAATCGTCCTGCTGGATCCCGACTGGGACGAAGACCTCGCCCAACTAAAGAGTCAGTACGCCTTGATCCCAACAGACTCGGCTCTCGCTTACCAACTCACCCGCCACTTCTCGTGGGTTCCGTTGTTTGCCAACGATGACGTAAGCCTCCTAAGGGCACCGTCGTGATGACTAGTGGCCGAAGAATCGGCACCGCCTCGCTGCGGGCACCGGCCCTGCTCGGCATCTGCCTCTTCCTCTTCCTAACAGCCGCCTACGGGCTGACTGCCTCCAAGACCGAAACCAGCATCGACGTCGTCTCGACCGATCTCAGTGCCTGGCGCATTGCAGGCACTGGAGAACCCTGGCTCGACGGTCTCCGCCACGACTACGGCGCGGAGGAGTGGGACAAACTCTGGATCGACACCAACCCTGACGGCCACGACGTCGCCTACCGCTCCTCAGGAGCCACCGCCATCGCTGTGCCGGCCTATTGGATCGCCGGGGCAGACGGCTCGCTGGCATCGTTCTCCAACTGGCCAGGAAGCCTGTGCGCCGCGCTCCTCACAGCGCTGGCAGTCACTCTGGCAGTGGCGTCGATCCAACCGGTCGTCGGCAGCCGAGCGGCACTGCTCGGGGGGCTCGCACTCGCGTTCACCACTCCGATGTGGACGGTGGCGGCCGACTCCCTGTGGACCCATTCGGTGACCGTGTTCGCCATCGGCGGCACCGCCTATGCCGCCAGTCGCGGCATCTGGTGGCTGGTCGGTGTTTTCGGCGGCATCGGGCTCTGGGGGCGCCTCCACACAAGCATCATCACCGCCATCCTGGCGCTCGGCCTGGCCTTCAGTCGCCGGAAGCCACGGATTGCAGTGATCGTCGCGGCGATCGGCCTCGCCTTCACCCTCGGAGCATCCCTGTGGAGCAACTGGCTCTACCAGACCTGGCGACCGGGCGGCGCCTATCAGACGACAGGTGCAGCCGCCGACCTCGCCGACGACGGCTGGTGGCACGTCGTGGCCAATGAACTCGGCCTGTGGGTCTCACTCGGGCGTGGCCTGCTGATCTGGACCCCAGTGCTGGTCCTCCTCGCACCGAGCGTCATTCGCGGCTGGCGCCAAGCGCCGGACTGGACCAGACTCCTGGCGACCGGCGGAGCGGCCTACTTCGCACTCCAAGGCATCGCCAACCACTTCAGCGGCGGAGATGCGTTCTTCGCCTACCGCCACGGACTCGAGCTCCTCGTTTCCCTCTTTCCCCTCTACATGGTCTGCCTGACCTACGCCGGCCGCATAGCGCGCGCGGCCCTCGGCCCCGTCCTCGGCCTCCAACTCGGCGCCATGGTGGTCGGCAGCCTTCCCGGGTCACTGGCAGGCACCAACGTCACCACCGAGGGCGCGTGGACCCACAACGGGCTCGTCAAAGCCCTCACCGATCACCCCGAGTTGTGGGTGATCATGGTCCTCTGCATCACC
>JBPPMI010000208.1:0-2083 GCA_051305975.1 Solirubrobacterales bacterium | reverse complement strand
CTGACCGGCGAGGTCGAAGCCAGGTTTCCGGAGGAGACGGAGATCCCCCGTCCGCCGAATTGGGGCGGGTTCATCCTCCGCCCGGACGAGTTCGAGTTCTGGCAGGGCCGTCCGGCCCGCCTTCACGACCGGTTCCGGTACACGGTCGAAGGCACCGGTTGGCGTATCGAGAGGCTCGCCCCCTGAACCCGTAAGGAACAGTTCCTGGCTATACGTGTATTCTGGTGTTTAGGGATACATGAGGAACGGGCCTGACGTCTTGATCCCCGCTGCGCGGTGATGCAAGTCGGCGAGACCCTAGGAAGCACCAAAAGGAAACAACCATTAGGGAGATTTTGATGCGGGGAGCCACCAGCAGACCTCTTGCGGCAATTTTCGTTGCCGTTCTTGTCGCCATGTTCGGATTCGGAAGCCTTGGTCCGGCCGGTGCCGCGACCTCGGGGAAGGGGTCGAACAGCTCGAAGCTGAAGAAGGCACCCAAGCCGACCGGCAACGCGAACTTCACCGCACGCGGCAGCGTCGGTGACGCGTACGTCGAGGACGCGACGCCCGGTATCAAGCTGCTTCTCGTCAACAAGGACGACCGCATCGTGTCCGAGGGCACAGCCGACACCTTCGGCAGCAAGATCTTCTACGACCAGAAGATGGGCCCCGGTTACCGCGTCCTCAGCAGCAAAGGCGGCGAGGTCCTGACCACGAAGAAGTTCCAGATCCTGAAGATCGACCAGAACCCTCCCGCCTCGTTCTACAAGAACAAGCCACTCCACGAGGGCCTCAACTACGTCGAGATGCGTGACGGCGTCGAGCTCGCCATGACCGTGCGCCTGCCCCAGGGCAAGAACATGGAAGACGGGCCGTTTCCGACCTTCATCGAGCACTCCGGTTACCAGACCGCTGCACCGCACGACCTGTTCGCTTCGGTGCTCGGTGGCGGCGGATCCGATCCGCTCGCCCCGTCGACATCGACCGCGGTCGGCTCGCTGCTCGGCCCGCTTCTCGACTTTGCGACCGTCTCCGTCCAGATGCGCGGCTCGGGCTGCTCCGGCGGTGCTTTTGACCTGTTCGGCCTGCCCACCACCTATGACGGCTACGACGCCGTCGAGACCGTCGGCAACCAGAGCTGGGTCAAGGGCGGCAAGGTCGGAATGGGAGGCATCTCCTTCTCCGGCATCACGCAACTCTTCACGGCCGGCACGCAGCCGCCCCACCTCGCTGCGGTCTCGCCGATGTCGGTGACTGACGACATCTACTCCGCCACCGGCTACCCCGGCGGCATCTTCAACAAAGGCTTCGCGCTCAGCTGGATCACCCAGCGGATGGACGACGCCGAACCCGCCCCCGAAGGGGGCCAGGCCTGGCCGAAGGAAGTCACCAAACCGGACAGCCCGGACTACGACCCGCGATGCGTCGACAACCAGACACTGCGCCTCCAGACGCGGGACGCGGTCAAGCTGGTCGAGAAGAACCCTTACCGGACGCCGAAGCTGTTCAAGTACCGCGCCCCGGGCTATTGGGTCGGAAGGATCGACGTTCCGATCTTCTGGGTCGGACAGTTCCAGGACGAGCAGACCGGCGGTCACTTCCCGGAGAGCATGTACAAGCTGGCGGAGAACAAGAACGTGTGGATCACCATGCAGAACGGCATCCACGCCGACTCGCTCGGTCCGAGCGTCATCACGAACTGGAACGACTTCATGAACCTGTTCGTGGCCGACCGGATCCCCAAGGTTCCCGGACTCCTGCTCAGTCTGAGCAGTGTGCTCTACGACTTCCTGGCCGACGCCCCGTCGAAGCCGGTCGCGCAGTCGAAGTACGCCGAATACACGGACGTCGACAAGGCGCGGACCGACTTCAGGAAGGACAACTCGCGAGTGCGGCTACTGATGGACAACGGTGCCGCGATCGAGGGTTCCCCCGGAGCGATCGGCGCAGCCTGGGAGATGAACTACGGCTCCTGGCCGGTGAAGGAAGCGAAGGCGAACACCTTCTTCCTCGGCTCCAGGGGCAAGCTAAACCGGAAGAATGCGAAGAAGGCCACGCAGAACGCATACGTCGCCGATCCGTCTGCCCGCCCGGCCCAGAC
>JBPPMI010000207.1:0-2355 GCA_051305975.1 Solirubrobacterales bacterium | reverse complement strand
TTCATCGTCCAGGGCATCACCGGGCGCGAGGCGGTCAACCTGACCAGGGAATGCCTCGATTACGGCTCCAAGGTCGTCGGTGGCGTCACTCCCGGCCGTCTCGGCCGCGAGGTCCACGGCGTGCCGGTGTTCGACACGGTCGAGCAGGCCGTCGAGAACCACGGCAGCCCGATCGACGGTTCGATCGTCACCGTGCCCCCCGGCTTCACCAAGGATGCGGTAATCGAAGCGATCGCCAACGGCATCAAGCTGCTGGTAATCGTCACCGAGCGCATCCCGCGCGGTGACGTGGCCGAGATGGTCGAGTTCGCCGACATCCACGGTGCCCGCATCATCGGCCCGAACTGCCTGGGCCTGATCGTCCCTGAAGTCTGCAAGATGGGCGGGATCGGCGGTCCCGCCAAGGATGCCGCCAAGTCCTACAAGCCGGGAGTCGTCGGCGTGATGTCGCGCTCCGGCGGCATGACCACCGAGATCTCCTCGTCGCTGACCGCGGCCGGGCTCGGTGTGTCCACGGCAATCTCGATCGGCGGCGACGCGATCATCGGATCGACCTACGCCGAACTGATGCCGTACTTCGAGGCCGACGAACAGACAGAAGCGATCGTGATCTACACCGAGCCGGGCGGCCGTATGGAAGCCCAGCTCTCGGAATGGCGCCAGGAGAACAACTCCCGCCTCCCGATCGTGGCGTTCATGGCCGGCAAGTTCATGGACGACGACGAGATGCAGGGCATGAGCTTCGGCCACGCCGGCACGATCGTCGAAGGCAAGGAAGATTCGGCAACCGAGAAGATCGTGCGTCTCGAAGAAGCCGGAATCAAGGTGGTGGAACGGATCGACGAGATCCCGTCTGCCGTGAAGGAGAGGATCGGAAGATGAGCCCCGAAACAATGGACAGCGTCTTCATCGACATCGAATTCGACGAGCCCGCCAGGTCGGATGTCGAACTGGCAAAGAAGCTCGAAGAGGTCTGCACCGTCGGCATTTTCAAGGCGAGCGACTCAGGCACCGAGATCGTCAAGGGTCAGCTCGACGAATGCGTGCTGTGTTACCTCTGCACCGACGCCTGCCCCGGCGATTCGATGCGGATCGTCAAGAAGTACGAGAGCTGAGCTGACTCGAAGGCCGGATCTACCTGACCGCTTGGCCGGGTGGGGTAAATCCGGCCGGCTGCAAGAATCTGCGGGGTGAACTTCATCGACGACGTCATCCAGCAGTTCCCGTTCTCGCGGGAAGCTGTGATCGCGATCGACGCCGACGGAGGCCGGAAGGTCCACTGCTTCAGCCACCTGTTCGCCCGCAGCATGGGCCTGTCCGGCGCCATGCTCGACCAGGGGGTGCGGCGCGGGGATGTCGTGATGATCCTGGTCGGTAGCCGGATCGAATGGGTGATCGCGATGCTCGCCTGTTTCCGCATGGGTGCCGTCGCATTGCCGCTCAACCCGCAACTGACCGCGGCCGACCTCGCCTACCGGGTTGCCGCAACGAATCCGGTGCTCGTGATCGGAGAGGAGCGGTACCTCACGAACCTGGGCGAAGGCATTCCTTACCTGGACATGTCCGACCTCGAGCGGATCTTCGACGAAGACCTCGACCAGGCGACCCCGGCGGCTGCCGCAGAGCTCGACCCCGGCGATCCCGCCCTGATCGTCTTCACCTCGGGTTCCACCGGCGAGCCCAAAGGCGTCATCCACGGCCAGAGCTACCTGCTCGGCCAGGCGACCCAGGCCGAGCACTGGCTCGGCGCGGCCGAAGGCGACCTCGTCTGGTGCACGGCGGCCCCGGGCTGGTCCAAGTCATCCCGGAACTCATTCATCGCCCCCTGGCTCCGCGGGGCGAAGTCGCTGCTGGTCGATGCGCGCTTCGACCCTGCCACGAGGCTGGACACCGCCCGGCGTGAGGGGGTCAACGTCCTCTGCCAGGCCCCGACCGAATACAGGATCCTCGCCAAGCGGACGGAGATCTCGCCCGTTCCCGGCCTAAGGCGGATGGTGTCAGCGGGCGAAGCACTCAACGCCGAGGTGATCGAGGTGTTCCGGGACGCGACCGGCCTCGAGATCGCCGACGGGTACGGTCAGACCGAGACCGGCCAGGTGACCGGGATCCGCCCCGGTGACCGGGTCGCCGGGCGGGAAGGCTCGATGGGCCGGCCCCTGCCGGGCATCGAGACGAGGATCGTCGAAGAGGAATTACAGGTACGAGCAAGCACCTCCCCCACCTTCTTCTCCAGCTACATCGACGGCACGGCGTTCGACGGCGAGTGGTGGGCCACCGGCGACCTGGTCACGGAGGACTACGAGGGTTTCCTCTTCCATCAAGGCCGGAACGATGACGTGATCAGCTCAGCCGGAT
>JBPPMI010000206.1:0-5502 GCA_051305975.1 Solirubrobacterales bacterium | reverse complement strand
CATGATCTTCCTCTCCATCCTGCAAGCGATCGGCCTGTTCCTTGTCACAAACATCGACGACATCATCGTGCTGTCCCTGTTCTTCGCCCGCGGCGCAGGCCAACCAGGCACGACCGTCCGGATCCTGATCGGGCAGTATCTAGGATTCGCAGGTATCCTCGGCGCGGCCGTAGTCGTAGCCCTCGGCGCCGGAGCATTCCTGCCCCCCGAGGTCATCCCGTACTTCGGCCTGATCCCGTTGGGACTGGGACTATGGGCGGCCTGGCAGGCATGGCGCCGTCGGCATGACGATGACGACGACGACGAGGGCAAGATCGAAGGCAAGAAGGTCGCTGTCTGGGCCGTGGCCGGAGTCACCTTCGCCAACGGCGGAGACAACATCGGTGTCTACGTTCCGGTCTTCCTCAGTGTCGGGCCTGCCGCCGTGGTCGCATACTGCGTTGTGTTCCTCGCGCTCGTCGCCGTCCTGGTGATAGTGGCCAAGTTCATCGCCACCCGACGTCCGATCGCGGAAATCCTGGAACGCTGGGAGCACATCCTGTTCCCGATCGTTCTGATTGGCCTGGGCATCTTCATCCTGATCAGCGGCGGAGCATTCGGGCTCTGATGTACCACGAGACGAAGCCCACCCCGGCCGCCAACCAGAAGCCCGGGTGCGCTTCGGCCTCGAGGGCAGGGGTTGGTGCGCCACATGGAGCTGGGCGGCGGCGCGCATCAGCCGGAACCTACGTCCCGATCATCAGCCGTTCACGCGCAAAGGTTAGCCGGGTACGAGCACGAACCTGTCTTCGGGTTGCGCCGGGAAACGCCGCAGGTCGACCCGAAAGTCCTGGCCGGGAACTGTGTACTCCGCAGCGGCCAGCCGTCCCGCAGCGGAAGCGAGCAGGTCCACCGTCACCGGTTCACCAGGACAGCGGTGGCCGTCCTCGTAGAACCCACCGCCTTGCGGCACAAGCGCGTTGCGGTGCGGCTCGCCCGTCCTGAATCGGTCGGGAGCAAAAGTGAGAGGATCTGCCCACAGTCGAGGATCACGGTTGGTGGCAAAGAGATCGATGATCACCCAATCGCCTCGCGTGAAACGGACGCCCTCCCATTCCAAATCGCGCGCGGCGGTCCCGCCGACCACGGGAAAAAACGGCGTAGTGCGGCGCACTTCCTGGGCGAAGGCAAATCGTGACCCCTCGTCCTCCGCGACGCGCGCACGCCACTCAGGGTGAAGATGCAACGCGAGCGCCGCGAACACGATGAAGCGTGCTATCGCAACGGTGGGCCGAAGCAGGTTGAGGAGCTCCACGGCGGCGACGCGCTCGTCAAGCAACCGTCCATCTGCGTCGCGATGGCCCGCCACCTTGCCGGGAATGGTCCCTGCCGGGGAGTCACGGAGCACCTGTCGGGCCCATGCTTCCGTACGCAACCGGAGCGTCCGGCCTCGCACGTTCCGTGGGCCGAAGGATCCTGCGCCGTCGATCATCGCGGCGAACTCGGTCGCTCTTCGGTCCAGGTCGCGGTCGCTGAGCGGGATATCCGCCCAGGCACACACGCCAGCGGTCAGGGAGCGCCCGGCCAGCTCCAGCAGAGACACACGGTTACCGGACGCTGCCGCCCATTCCTGTTGCCACGCCTCCGCGATACGGCGATCCAGATCCGTGCGAGCCGGCGCGTCGAGCATGCCGACGAAAAGCGCCTTGCGATGCCGGTGCTCAGGACCGACGAGCGTCTGTACACTTCCTTCGTCTTGCAAGGAGTGCTTCACCGAGCGAGGCATCGCTCGGTCCCGAGTGAATCGGTCACCCTCGTAGAAGAAGCGCACCCACCCGCTGCCGCGAGCGAAAGTCACGCGTCTCCCCAGAAGGCGGGTAGTGAACACATCAGTTCCGACGGTGTCGAACCCGTGCGTTCCGAACGCGTACCCACGCGCTCGGAACTCGAGCGTTCGATCGCCGGGAAGAACCGGAAGCGCCGACGTTCTCTGCTTCGACATGCACTGACGGTATTGCCGGAGTACGCACTTGTCGAGGGGGCCTGAGTAGGCGGCGCAACGTGACCAAGTTCACGATCGCGGCGAATGCTAGACAGCCCATCCTGAAGACACTAAGCAAAAGGCGGCGCCGTCAACATCGGCGGCCACCGACGTCGCGCTTACCGCACCGACCACCATCGCTACTCCCAGCATCATTCACCAGAAGGTAGACGATCGCGGGAATCGGTTCATGTTCGGCGTCGCGAAAAGCTCCGGGTGCGCACCGTCCGGCCCCACTCCGACGTGGTGAGACGCCTCGGGTCGTCGCTACGTCTCCTCCTGACATTGGTGCCATGGCCGCGACGGTGTGGCGGTGGCAGAGTGAGGGTGTGGACGACGAGTACGACGTGATCGTGGTCGGCGCGGGTCCAAGCGGACTCATGGCCGCGGTCTGCCTCGCGACGCAGGGTGTGCGGACCGTCGTGATCGACCATAAGGACGGGCCGACGCGCGAATCCCGCGCCCTCGCTCTGCAGGCGCGATCACTGGAAATCTTCGACCAGCTGGGCATGATCGAAGACGTGCTCGCCGAGGCGGTCCCCGCCCCCGCAATCTGCCCCGGGTTCGGTCGCCGCGTCTTCGGCTCGTTGAAATTCACCGGGATGGGCAAGAGGGTCACCCCGTATCCAGGACTGTTCATCCTCGAGCAGAGCAAGAACGAGCGGATGCTCCACGACACGCTGCTCGCGCGCGGCGGCGAGGTCAAGTGGCAGCACCGGGTCCGCGAACTCCGGATCGTCAACGACGGAGCTGGCGTCGAGGTGGTCGCAGACACCGCGTCCGGCGAGGAGACGATACGCGCACGCTGGTGCATCGGCGCGGACGGCGCCTCCTCCACCGTTCGCAAGACGCTCGGGCTGGCCTTTCACGGCACCACGAACGACCTGTCATTCTTCGTCGCCGACGCCGAGGATGTCGCGGGACTCGTTCCGGATGCGATCAACATGCGAATCCAGGGTGATGACTTCATGCTCGGCTTCCCGATGGGCGGCACCGGCCACTACCGACTGCTGGGCATCGCGGACGCCCCGGAGTCACTGTCCGACGATGACCTTGAACGACTCGTTCAAACGCGGCTGAACGAAGCATTCGGCGTCCGGTATTCACGGTCGGCGTGGTTCTCTCGATACCGCGCACACCACCGACTGGCCGAGCGGTTCCGCGTCGGACCGGTCTTCCTCGTCGGAGACGCCGCCCACGTGCACTCACCGGTGGGTGCGCAGGGCATGAATACGGGGTTGCAGGACGCGCACAGCCTCGCCTGTAAGCTCACCGCGGTCCTTCACGGGGCGGCAACGGAGGCATCCCTCGATCGTTATGAAGCCGAGCGGCGCCCCGTCGCAGCGATCCTGGTGAAGACCACCGATGCCGCGTTCGCCCGCATCACCTCGCCGGGCCGCGTCGCGGGGTTCGTGCGAGATCGCATCGTGCCTTTCGTCGCGCCCTTCGCCGTTCGGTTCGTGCCTCGGCTGATCGGCACGGAACGGATTTACGGGTATCTCTCCCAGACCCGGATTCGTTATCGGATGCCCCGCAGCGGCCGTCGAGACAAGCTTGTCGGTCGTCGGCTGGCCTGGTCGGGAAGTAACTACGCGGCACTGCGCGGATTGACCTGGCAGGTCCACACGTACGGTGGCGACCCCGACGGATGCGACGATGTGGCTCGGGTGATCGGCGCGGATCCGTTCTTCTTCGAGCGTGACCCGTTTGGGCGGCTTTCGCCCAAACGGTTATACCTCGTGCGCCCCGACGGGTTCGTTGCAGCGGCCGCGGAACCGTTACACGCCGCCGAGCACTTTCGGGAGACGAGGAGCGAGCTGGCTGCCGCATCGGGATGGTCCGCGTAAGGCTGCATCCCGGGCTGGAGGGCATCAGACGGATCGACGTGACATCGATCGAGTCTGCGACTTTCGAGTCGCTTCATGGGCGGGACCGTTGACATGCGAACGGACGGACCAGCGCGGCGACGCGCAGTTGACAACACCAGCGCCATTCCCGCCAGTCGCACCGACCAGGTAGGAGCTGATCTCGTCAGCTGTCGACGGGACGCCCTCCCGGCATCCCGTCACGCCGCCTCGTAGGGCCTTGGCGCGAACGGCCCAAGCCACCTAGTTGTCCGGACGGGCTGAAGTTCCGTCCCAACCTGGTCGCCGTGATCGTCGTCGGTGTGCCGCTCGTGTCTGCCGCTGGCTGGGCGATCGCGCGAATCATCAGCGCAGTGAACTCGGGGCGCGTCGCGAACTGATCGCATCACCGGGGGGCGATTGGAGCGCGTCGGCGCTGGCCCGGCTGATGTCAGGCGCGAATCGAGTCAGCCCAGAGATGCCGCTGCGGCTGTCGGAGACGCTCGGTCGCAGCGCCGAGAGCTGGCTCGCCGTGCAAGAAGCGACGAGCTCCACAGAGACATACCGACCATCGTGAGACGCCTCGTATCTCTAGGGATATGAGACAAAGAAGGATCAGCGCCATGCTGTGTGGGGAACGAGTGGTCCCGCCGCTGATGGGGCACTTCGGTGCCCGTGACATCCAGTGCCGGCCTGCTGGATTAGGCTATCCTTACCTTCCCTCGCTAAGGAAACCCTTGATGCGCAACAGACTGATTCGTGCGACCGTCGTCCCCGGTGCATTGGCACTACTGCTCTTGTCGGGGTGCGCCGCGAACGACGGTCCCACGACTTCAGCGTCTGAAGACCCGCTGGTCATCTACAACGCGCAACACGAACAGCTGACCGAAGAATGGGTCGCTTCGTTCACTGACGAGACCGGCATCGAGGTCTCCCTCCGCAACGGCGGTGACAGTGAGCTGGCGAACCAGATCGTCGCCGAAGGCCCCGCATCCCCCGCGGACGTGTTCCTGACGGAGAACTCGCCGGCCATGTCGCTCGTCGAGGATGCAGGCCTGTTCGCCCCGGTTGACGCGGCAACCCTGGAGCTCGTGCCTGAGCTGTATCGTCCGTCGACCGGCGCGTGGACGGGGATCGCCGCACGGTCCACCGTGCTGGTCCACAACCCCTCCCTGATCAGCGAGGCTGAACTTCCGGCCTCGCTGATGGACCTGCAGCGACCCGAGTGGAAGGACCGGTGGGGTGGTGCGCCGAGCGGCGCGGACTTCCAGGCGATCGTCTCGGCGATGCTCGCCATACAGGGCGAGGACGCGACCCGCGGTTGGCTCGGCGGCATGCACGAGAACGCCATCATCTATAACAACAACATCGCGACGATGAAGGCGGTGAACGCGGGCGAGGTCCCGGTCGGCGTCATCTATCACTACTACTGGTACCGCGACCAGGACGGGACCGAAGAGAACAGCGGCAATACCGAATTGCACTACTTCGGCAACCAGGATCCGGGCGCGTTCGTCAGCATCTCCGGCGGCGGCGTGCTGAAGTCCAGCAAACGCGGCGACGAAGCGCAGCAGTTCCTGGCGTGGTTGGTCGGCACCGAAGGCCAGTCGATCCTCGGGGAGGGTTACAGCTTCGAGT
>JBPPMI010000205.1:0-8162 GCA_051305975.1 Solirubrobacterales bacterium | reverse complement strand
ATCCGCCTCGCAGGGCAGGCCGGCTACTTCTTGCCGGCCGGCTTCTTCTTCGCCATGGACTTGGCCCGTGACTTCGGCTTCGCTTTGGAAGCCGTCTTCGCAGCCGTCTTCGCAGGCTTGCGCGCTGGCGCCTTCCGGTTCGCCTTGTCCGGCTTGCGGTCGGCGGCTGGGATGTCTTCCTTCACCATCTGGCGGGTCAGGATCGGGATCTGCTTCTCGAGGAACTTCGCCATCCGTTCCTCTTCGCGACGAATGTCCCGCGCCATCTTCGCCGTCTCCTTGTCACCGAGCTGGTCGGCGAGCACCTCGATCGCGGTGTAGGTCGCGATCTCCTCGTGCTCGTTGAAGTACTCGGTCTTGGCGTTCTTCAGCATCTTCTCGGTTTCGCTGTTCCCGCGGGCCGCGTGGAGCGGTCCCTTGGCGGCCGACAACGCACGGTTGACCTGGCTGACACCCTTGGCGACCGTCGCCGCACCGCCGCCGCTGAGCTGCTTGATGTGCCGTTCGAGCTGCTTCGAGTGGCTCTTCGTCTCCTTGAGGTGATCCTTGAGCCGCTTCTTGTACGGGGCCCGCGTCGTCATCTCGATGTGGGCACCCAGCGCGACTTCCAGTTCCTTCTCCTTGCCGAGGGCTTCGACGAGGTACTGCGTGAGCTTTGCTTCTCTGATGCCGGAATCATTGGCCATTGAGCGGCCTCCTAAGTCTCGTTTCCATGAGCCTCTTGGTTACCCGTTGAGATCGCGCGGAAACCTCCGCGGAGCACCGCCTCAGATGTAACGGGCAGCAGACCTTGCTGCTGCAGCGCCGTACGAACCTCCGAAGAGGATCGAGTGAATGAGGAGCGGCTGGATCTGCCAGAGCTCGACCCGGTCCTGATGGCCCGGCGCCAGGGGGAATTCTTCGCGGTAGGCGCCCAGGAAGCGGTCCGAGGGGGCGCCGAACAGCGCGAGCATCGCCAGGTCGAGTTCCCGGTGGGCACCGTGGGCGGCCGGGTCGACCAGCCAGGGGCTCCCGTCGGCCGAGACCAGCACGTTGCCCGACCAGAGGTCGCCGTGGGTCCGGGCCGGCGGCTCGAGCGGGCCTGTGAAGTCGTCGATCCGCCCGCACAGCTTCTCGATTCCGGCCGCCTGGCCGGGATCGAGTGCGCCCCGGTCGATCGCCTGCCTGACCAGTCCTTCGAGCCGGCGGGCGTAACACGGGCCGAAACCGCGGTCACTTCGGCCGACACAATCGCCGAGGCTGACCGGCCCGACCATGAGGTCTCCTGCGGGCGCGCCGTCAGGCAGCACACCGAAACCGTCAGCCTCGAGCCGGTGGATCCGCGCCAGGCCGCGGCCGAAGGCTTCTTCACCGGTCGGTCCGAGCCTTCCCCCCGGTTCCACCCATTCCAACAGGAGGCCGGACTGCTCGCCCGGGACCACCCCGAGAACCTTCGGTACCGGGACTTCACCGGCCGCAGCCAGCCATTCGAGTCCCGCGGCTTCGACCTCGAACTCCCGGGCCGGCGCCCGCGGGCGGCTCTTCAGGAAGACTTCGGACCCGTCCTCGAGACTCAGCTTCCAGGCCCGGTTGATGTCGCCGCCCGCACAGGCGGTCACGTCCGCGAGTGCGCTGCCGGCGACGCCTGCCGCAGCCTCGAACATCTCCGGGGATCCACCGGTTCCGGAACTGGTCTTTTCGCCCATTTCCATCATCGAAAGATTAAACGTGCGCCCGGCGTTTTCGGTTCATTCACACCCCGCACCCGGCGATTGACATCATCCGGGCATGGGCCTCCGTGCGATCCGAATCGAATCCGGCAGCGGACTGTCCGCGACCTTCGTCCCGGAAGCCGGAATGATCGGCGTTTCGCTCCGTCACGAAGGCGAAGAGCTGCTCGGGCAGCGCCGCGGCCTGGGGAGCTACGTCGAGTCAGGCAAGACGATGGGACTGCCGATCCTCTACCCCTGGGCGAACCGGCTCTCGCAAGATTCATACGCGTACCGGGGCCGCCCGGTCCGGATCGAACCCGGCGCGCCGGGCGTCCGCCGCGATGTGAACGGCCTGGCGATCCACGGGACCCTTGCCGCCTCGCCCCTCTGGGTCGTCGAGGACGCATCGGCCGGTGACCGGCAGGAAGACGCGACGCTGAAGGCATCCCTCGACTTCGGGGCGTTCCCCGGGCTTCTCGCGAGCTTCCCTTTCCCCCACCGGCTCGAACTCGAGATGAAGATCGAGGACACGGCGCTGACCGTGACGGCAACCGTCACCAACACCGGCGACGCCGCCGTGCCCTTGGCCTTCGGTTTCCATCCGTACCTGTCACTTCCCGGCAGCAACCGTTCCTCGTGGCAGATCAGGTTGCCGGCAAGGCATGCTCTCGAGTTCGACGGGCGCGGCATCCCGGTTGCCGGGACCACCGCGCTCGACGCCGGCACGGAGGTACTCGGAGACCGCTCCTGGGACGACGGCTTCACCGGAATCGATCCGGGCTCCGAATTCTGGGTCGCCGACGACCGGCGCCGCATCACTGTCCGGTTCGACGAGGGTTACGGCGCCGCACAGGTCTTCGCGCCGGCCGGCGAGGACGTCATCTGCTTCGAACCGATGAAGGCCCCGACCGACGCCCTGGTGAGCGGAAGGGACCTGACCGCGGTCGGGCCCGGGGCATCCGACGTCTCCCGGTTCACGATCACCGCGGCTCCGGCCGGTGAGCCCCGGGAATCGGCCGCCGGGGACGCCACCTACCGGTTCGCCCGGGAGCAGCCGGCGAGCGAGGTCCGACGGGTTGCCCGCGGCCGGGTCGAGTCGGCCCTGAAACATCTGCGCTCGAGCGACCCGGAGGCCCGTGCCGATTCGATCCACGAAGCCCGCAAGGACATGAAGAAGATGCGGGCGGTGCTACGCCTGGTTCGTGACGACCTGGGGAAAGAAACCTTCCGGACCGAGAACCGGCGCTACCGGGACGCCGCCCGGCTGCTTTCCGACGCCCGGGACAGCGAGGTCCTGGTCGAGACGATCGAATCGCTGGTCAGCGAGCACCCGGAAGAAGTGGCCGCGGCCGCCCCGTTCCTCCGGGAGTTCGAAGCACGGCGCGACCGTGACCGGGAATCTGGTGGCACTACGATCGACTCCCGCCTCCGGAGGGCAGCACAGACCATCGAGGAAGGCGGGCGCCTCATTGATGGCTGGACTCTCACGGAAGCCGACTGGCAGCTCTTCGCGGGCGGGCTGCGGCGGACCTACCGGGACGGCCGGCGGCGGCTCGAGGACGTCGAGGCCGACGGTTCGCCGGAGGCGGTCCACGAATGGCGGAAGCGGGTCAAAGACCTCTGGTACCAGTTGCGGCTGCTGCGCGACTCGTGGAAGGACGGCCTGAAGGCCCCGATCCGGGAGATCGGGCACCTGGCCGACCTGCTCGGCGGCTACAACGACCTCTCGGTGCTCCTCGAGGAGCTCGAAGAGGACCGGGTCCACGGTCAGGCCGCCGGACTCCGGGCGATCGCCATGGCCCGCCAGGCGGAACTGCTCGAAGACGCTCTGCGCCTGGGTCGCCGGGTGTACGCCGAGAAACCACGTCAGTTCACCGACCGGATCGGCGCTTACTGGTCCGTCTGAGACTTCCCCGGAACGGCCGCGGGAGGCCGGTGGTCAGGTGCGACAGTAGGAGCGACTGGGCAAGTGCGAGCAACGCGAGGAAACCGCCCGCGATGGCCCAGAACTCGTCCGGATAGATCCGTCTGAGGGTGAAGTAGTCATCGAACTGCCAGGAATCCCCCTCGAAGAAGATAGTGTGGAGTCCGTCGAAGAAGAACTCGAACGCGATCGCCATGATCACGGCGATGACGATCATCAAGCCCAGGGTGATGCGGGCCCCGAGCCCCAGCCCTCTCCTGATTCGGTCCTGATCGAGCCGTCGCAGGGCGACCAGTGCCGCGGTTGCGATCACCAGTGCCCCCAGCCAGAGGAAGACCGCGGATCG
Organism: Solirubrobacterales bacterium; assembly: GCA_051305975.1. Taxonomy (GTDB): domain Bacteria; phylum Actinomycetota; class Thermoleophilia; order Solirubrobacterales; family 70-9; genus 67-14. The sequence continues at coordinate 4,201 of JBPPMI010000205.1, read as the reverse complement.
GACGAGGTCGCGCACGTCCTCCATGTGGCGGGTTTCCTTCGGTTCGAACGCGCCGGACCCGTCCGGGAGCCGGGCCTCGTCGAGCAGTGCCGTCCCCTCACCGACCGGCCAGATCGAGCGGATGCCCGTTTCGGCGAGGTCGGACCTGTCACTGCCCGCCAGGCCGAGGGGATCAGCCGGAAAACCCGGCAGCGCATAGAGGATGTCGCCGGTCCACGGGGTGAGCAGGAGAACCATCGAGTTGCCGAGGATCACCAGGGGGACAGCGGCAGCAAGGGCAACACCGGCCGTTCTGCCCAGCGGATTCTCGGCCGTGGATCGCACCGGCAGATCGTAACGTCCGGTGGCTGCCGGTCCGCAATCACCGTTTCCGGACTCGGGCGGAGGGTAATCTTTGCGTATGCCCCAAAAACATGACAAGGAATTTGAAAAGCGCGAGGCCCAGCGGGCGACCGACGAAGCCGGCGGTGGAGAATCGGAAGGTTTCGAGCAGTCCGAGGCCGCGCTGGTCAACCAGGCCGAGAACTTCGATGAAGGGCGCAATCCCAAGTACGACGCCGGCAAGGTCGAGTCTGAGCGCGCGGGATCCACATACGCAGAGGCCGACGAGGAACACTCGAGCGAACTCGAAGACACGGACCGCTGACCCGTGGCCAATTACAACACAACGGTCCACAGCAGCCTGAGCCAGGAAGCCGCCTTCGACTACCTCGCCGATTTCACCAACGCCGCCGAGTGGGATCCGAACACGGTCTCATCGGACCTGATCACCGGCGACCCGATGGCGGTCGGGGCAAAGTACAAGGTCGTCACGAAGTTCGCCGGCCGCGAAATGGAACTCATCTACGAAACAATCGAGATCGACCGCCCCCGCCTCGTACGTCTCACCAGCGGTAACAGCACGACCGACATCACCGACACGATGACTTTCGAGCCGGCTGGCACCGGATCCGCGGTGACCTACGACGCGAACATCGCCCCGAAGGGTCTCGCGAAGATCCTCGATCCCGCCCTGACCGTCATCTTCAAGCGCGTCGGCGGACACGCCGCGGAAGGCCTGCGCAAAGCCCTGAAAGCCGACCAGGCCAAGTGAGCGCGGAACCGGCGCCCGTCAGAATCGCCGGGGCCGGGCTGGCCGGTCTGAAGTGCGCGCTCGAGCTCCAGGAGCTCGGGGTACCGTTCCACATCCATGAGGCTTCGGACGGCGTCGGGGGTCGCGCCCGGACCGATGAAGTCGACGGCTTCCGGCTCGACCGGGGTTTCCAGGTCCTGCTTACCGCCTATCCCGAAGCAAAGGCGACGCTCGACTACGAGGCGCTGGGTCTCGGGTCGTTCGTGCCCGGGGCCCGTGTCCGCATCAAGGACTCCTTTGCGACGTTCGCGGACCCGCTGAGGTCACCCCGTTCGACGCCCGCCTCGGCCATCTCGCTGGTCGGCAACCTGGCCGACAAGTTCCGTGTCGCGAAGATGTGGCGGGACCTCACCTCCACCGAGCCCCAGGAGATCGTGCGGCGTCCCGAGAAGAGCGCGATCCTCTCCCTGGAGGAACGCGGGTTCACCACCGGCATGATCGAGGACTTCTTCCGCCCGTTCTTCGGCGGAGTCTTCATCGACCCCGGCCTCGAGACCTCGAGCCGTCTGATGGAGATCTTCTTCCGCTGCTTCTCCACCGGCGACACCTCCCTGCCGGCGGGCGGCATGGGATCGATGAGCGAGCAGATGGCGGCCAGACTGCCCGAAGGCTCGATCAGCTTCGACCGGCGGGTCACCTCAGTCGAGCCGGACGGGCTCGAACTCGACGACGGCTCGAAGGTCCCTGCTTCGGCCGTGGTCGTGGCGACCGAGGAAAACGCAGCCACCGGCCTCTGCGGCCTGCCCGCGCCGAAAGGCACCCGGACCACCACCTGCATTTACTTCGATGCACCCGAGAACGAGATCAGTGGCGCCTGGCTGCTGCTCTCCCCTTCGGGCAAAGGACCGATCAACGAGGTCGCCATTCCCAGTTCGGTCACCGGCGGGTACGCCCCGGCCGGAAGGTCGCTGGTTGCCGTGAGCGTGGTCGGCCCGGAAACCGACCGGGCCGATCTGCATGAAGCGGTACTCACCCAGCTCGGTGACTGGTTCGGGGAGACGGCGGTGTCCGGCTGGAGGCACCTGAAGACCTACCGGATCGAACGGGCACTACCGACCTTCCGGCCCGGCCGCCAGCGCCCGGACGGTGAAGCGCCCCGGCTCGACTCCGGAGTGTTCGTCTGCGGCGACCATCGCGAGACCCCGTCGATCCAGGGGGCCCTGGTCTCCGGACGGAAGGCCGGCAGGGCTGTCGCACAAGCTCTCGGCGCCGACCAGCCCGTTCCCGCCGGCCACTCGTGAATCCCGCGACCCGGCTCATCGGTGCGCTTCCCAGAAGCGTGCCCGGTTTCGGATCGGACCACACGGAGTTCGCCGCCGACATCGACGGCTTCTTCCCCGCCGGCAGCATGATCCGGCGCCTCCACGGCGAGCGGCTGATCGCGTTCTCGGGTGTCCGTGCCCTTCTGATGCAGGCATGCGACCCGCTCGCGGTCGTCGGGTTCGACCGGCATTCGGTGATCTTCAGCGATCCCCGGAAGCGCCTCATGAGCACGGACGTGCGGATGAGCCGGATGTACTTCGGGTCTACCGAGCTTGCCACGAGCACCGGCGCGGCGATTCAGAAGATGCACGGCCGGGTCAAGGGCACTGTCGACGAGGACTACGGGCCGGTTCCGGCCGGGACGAAGTATGCCGCCGACGACCCCGAACTGATGCTCTGGACGCTCGCCACGCTCGCCGATTCGGCCCTGGTCTACTGGGACCGGTTCTGCGGGTCCCTCACCAGTGAAGAGCGCCAGTCCTACTGGTCGGACTACCGTCAGATCGGGATGCTCCTCGGCATGCCGTCCAGTTCGATTCCGGAAACGGAACCCGAACTGCGGGACTACGTCAAGGGCCGGATGAACGACGGCAGCCTGTACATCTCCGATGACGTCCGCGACCGCTCGAAGGGGATCATCTTCAACCCGCCCTTCGGCGGGTGGCAGAAGGTCGCCGCGACCCCGATGACGGAGGCGATCAAACTGAGTTCGATCGGCTTCCTGCCACCGGAAATACGGGACCTCTACGGCTTCGGTTGGGATCCGGTTCGCGAAACGGTGCTCGCCACGTCCATCCTGCAGATCCGTCTGGCGCGTCCGTTCTGGCTCGACGCCGTGCGAAAGCACCCTGCAGCCCGCACCCCCGCCGGCGCGGTCTTCGGCGGCCGGACCGCCTAGAACAGCTTCTTCTGGCTCGCGGCCCCGGGCGGCGGCTTCGGCGGCTCGATGTCGCGGGGCTTCATCGCCGGCCGGTCGGTGCGGCCCGGATGCCGAAGCCGCCCTTCCCTGACCGCTGCGGTGATCCGGGTCTGCTCGACCTTCGGCAGTCGCCCCCTGCCCCTGGGGAAAAGCTTTTCGTAGCGCTCGACCAGGTCCGGCTTCGTGGCCTCGAGCCATTCGAAGAAGACGTCGCGGGTCTCCTTGCGCAGGTTCAGGGCGATCGGGGTCACGAAATCGGCGTCCGCCTCGTACGCCGCCTCGAGGATCGGCTCGACCTGGTCGGGACGCTCGTTGATCCCGGGCATCAACGGCGCGACCAGGATGCCGGACGAGATCCCGTTGCGGCGGAGTTCCGCGACCGCCTCCATCCGTGCTTTCGGACTCGGGGTGTGGGGTTCGGTCGCCCGCCAGGCGTCTTCGTCCATCGTCGGGATCGAGAGGTTCACCCGGATCGGGCGCGACTTCGCCATCCGTTTGAAGATCTCCATGTCGGAAAGCACCAGAGGAGACTTGGTCAGCACCGAGACCGGAGTCCCGGACTCGTCGAGCGCCTCGAGGATCCCGCGGGTCAGTCGATATCGGCTCTCGACCCACTGGTAGGGGTCCGTGTTGGTTCCAAGGGCCACGAGTTCGCGTTCCCACGAAGGCCGGGCAAGCTCGGCCCGGAGGACCTCGGGAGCGTTGACTTTGACGACTATCTCCTTCTCGAAGTCACGGCCCGCATCGAAGCCGAGGTACGTGTGAGTCGGGCGGGCGAAGCAGTAGACGCAGGCGTGGCTGCAGCCCCGGTAGACGTTGATCGAGTGGGCGAAGGCGAGCCAGGGCACGTCGACCTTGTTGATGATCGACTTGGCCCGGACGCAGTA
>JBPPMI010000204.1:0-11958 GCA_051305975.1 Solirubrobacterales bacterium | reverse complement strand
CCGACCAAGAACCTGACCCCGGACGACATCATCCTCGGGGCACCGGAGAAGTGGATCGGCCAGACGACCTACTACCGGCCGCGACTGCCCAAGAACTTCAAGGGTCTCGACGCCGCCGAGCAGGCCCGCCTCAAGCAGCGGTGGAAAGAAAAGTACGAGGAGTGGCAGCAGTTCCAGGGCGTCCTCGACGACAACACCGGCAAGACGGCAAAGGTCCTGAAGGCCCTGAAGGGCGAGACCGAAGTGTCCCTCGGCAAGAACGGCAAACTTGTAATGGAGCTCGAAAAAACCGTCGACAAGTCCGGCGCCGTCCTGATCAGCTACAAGAAGCTGGTCATCAACGGGAAACCGGCCTTCACCGGCAAGCCCCGGCCGATCATCTCCGACGTCGATTTCAATGCGGTGATCGACGCTGCGACGGGCAGGCACCTGCCGGCCGGCATCCGGGGTCAGGCCGAGCTATGGGTGATGAACGAATTCACCAAGGCTGCCAGGGAGGGGATCTTCCCGTTCGGATACCACGGCTGGACCCACTCCGGCTTCGACATCTCCGCCAAGGGCTTCAAGGACATCCTCAAGTACCAGATCATGTACGCGGACGAAGCCGGCGCCCAAGCACTGGCGAAGAAGTTCGCTCCCCTCTTCGGCACCACCCCGGAAAAGCTCCTCGAGGGCTACAGCCGCGGAAAGCTCCTCGTCAAGATCACCGCAACCGGTGCGGTTCTCGGCCCGGGCGCCGGACTCTAGGGCCCCGCCGCCAGACGCCTTGAGCCCGTCCGACCTCTCGAAGACCAGGATCGCCGTGCTCGATGAATACGATTCGCGGACGTAATCTCAACGAGAGGTGAAGCAGATGTCGAGCTACGCATTGAAGAACCTGATGGATATCGATCCGGTGGGCGATGAGTCGAGCGTCGAGCTCCGGTTCTCCCGCAAGTTCCTCGGGTCTGAGCAGCTCGGGCTGACCCTGGAACGCATTGCCCCGAACTTCAAGGCGACCGACGGCCACAAGCACGAGGTTCAGGAAGAGGCCTACGTGGTGATCGAAGGCTCGGGCTGGGTCAGGCTCGACGATGAACGGGTCGAGCTCAAACAGTGGGATGTGGTCAGGGTCGCACCCGAGGTGACACGGGCCTTCGACGGCGGGTCGGACGGTCTCGTGCTGATCGCGGTCGGTGGCAGCAAGCCGGAAGGCGGCGACGGAGTCGTAGATGAGGGCCGCTGGTCCCTGGAATGACCAAGCCAGATCCTTGGCCCGCGGGGGATGAATGACGGTCTCGCTGGGCGATTCGGATCGTTGTCACCTCACCGCGATCGGTTTCGGAACGCCTTTCTCCTCTTGGGCAGGATTCCGTCCTTTTTCCACTTCGAGTCCTCGCGGGCCGGGATTGCCAGCCAGATGAGCAGGCCGAGGACGCTCAGCAGGAGGCCACAGGCGAGGCCCGGTTTCTCTCCGTAGCCCTTGCGCTCGGAGAGCAAGGATGCGGCGATCGCCGAGCCGAGCCAGAGGTAGGTCAGCAGGAGGGCGGAGGCTCCGAGGAGGGCGACGGGGATCATGTTCCGAGGTACGCCTTCTGGACTTCGGGGTTGGAGCCGAGCGCGGCGGAATCGTCGGCCAGGGTGATGTTGCCGGTCTCGACCACGTAGCCGCGCTTCGCCACTTTCAGGGCGTAGTTGGCGTTCTGCTCGACCAGCAGGATCGTGGTGCCTTCGTCGCTGATCTCCTTGATGGTCTCGTAGATCCGTTCGACCAGCAGCGGGGCGATCCCCATCGACGGCTCGTCGAGGAGCAGCAGGCGGGGGCGGGCCATAAGTGCCCGCCCGATCGCCAGCATCTGCTGCTCGCCTCCGGACATCGTCCCGGCGGCCTGGCGCTTGCGTTCCTCAAGCCGGGGAAAGAGTTCGTAGACATGCTCGATGTCGCTGCCGATCTCCGAGTCCCGGCGAAGGAAGGCGCCGAGTTCGAGGTTCTCCCGGACCGACATCCGCGGGAAGCAGCGCCGCCCCTCGGGGGCCTGAGAGATGCCGAGCCCGACGATGTCGCTCGGGGGCAGACGGCTGATATCGACCCCGTCGAACCGGATCGTCCCCTTGCTGATCGGCGCGAGTCCGGAGATCGACCGGAGCGTCGTCGACTTGCCGGCGCCGTTCGAGCCGATCATGGTCACCACCTCTCCGGCTTCGACCTTCAGCGAGATGCCGTGGAGGGCTTCGATCGCGCCGTAGCTCGTGTGGATGTCCTCGATCTCAAGCAGCGCCATCGGGATCCTCCGTGGCCGCCGCCGGTCCAGCTTCGTTGTCGGGTCCGAGGTACGCCTCGATCACCTTCGAGTCGCGGCGAACCTCCGCCGGTGTTCCCTCCGCGATCTTCTCGCCGTGGTCGAGCACGGTTATCCGCTCGGACAGGTCCATGATCACCTTCATGTCGTGCTCGATCAGGAGCACCGTCAGGTCACGCTCGTCGCGGACTTTGCGGATGAACTGGCTGAGCGCGGCCGACTCACTGGGGTTCATGCCGGCCATCGGCTCGTCGAGCAGCAGGAGTGACGGCTCCGAGGCGAGCGCCCGCGCGATCTCCACCCGGCGCTGGTCGCCGTAGGAGAGCCCGGCCACGATGCGGTCGCCGACCTGCTCCGGCAGGCCGACGTAGTCGAGCATCTCGTGCGCCCGGTCCTCGACCCGGCGCTCTTCCTTCCGCACCCACGGAGGCCGGAGGATCGAACCGAAGAGGCCGGCGTTCATGCGCGCGTGCTGTCCGATCATCACGTTCTCGGTGGCCGTCATCGTCGGGAACAGGCGGATGTTCTGGAATGTCCGGGCGATCCCCAGGGCCATGATCTTGTCGGGGCGGGCCCGGGAGATCTCCCTGCCGCGGAAGCTGACCTGCCCCGAACTCGGGCGGTAGAGCCCGGTGAGCATGTTGAAGAGGGTGGACTTGCCGGCACCGTTCGGGCCGATGACCGAACTGATCGTCCCTTCTTCGATGTCGAGGTCGACCGTGTCCACGGCAACGAGGCCGCCGAACCGCTTGCTGACCTTCCGTGTGGACATGAGGGCATCGCTCATGGCTTGCCTTCGATCTCGACGTCGGTCCCGGCCCCGGCCGTCGCGCCGGCTCCGACGCCATGCATCTCGAGCTTTCGCCGGCGCTCGGGAATCAGTCCTTCTGGCCGGAGCACCATGACGATCACCAGCAGGAAGCCGAAGATCCCGTAGCTCAGCTGGGTGAGGTCGAAGTCGAGACCCATGGAACTCGGCAAGCCGTTCAGCACGTCCGGGATCAGGTAGCTGTTGAAGAAGGACAGGAGGATCGCGCCGATCACGACGCCCCAGATCGAGCCGAGGCCGCCGACGATGACCATCGCCAGGACGAAGATCGAGAACGAGAACTGGAACTGGTCGGCGCCGACCGTGTTGAGGTACGAGCCGAGCAGGGCTCCGGAGATGCCGCCGAAAGCGGCACCGGTCGCGTAGGCCAGAAGTTTGGTCTTGACGATCGGGATCCCCATGCTGGCCGCGGCGACTTCGTCTTCGCGGAGTGCCACCCAGGCGCGGCCGAGACGGGAATCGCGCAGCCGGACGTTCACGAAGAGCACGGCAACCAGCAGCCCGAGTGCGACGAAGTACCAGCCGCGGATGTTGAGCGAGGTGAGTGGATCGAGGAACGGCAGGTCGACCTTGTCGACCGGGGTTATCCCCTGTTTCCCCCGGGTCAGAGTCGCCGCCGACCCAATGTCCGGGAAAAACGGAAGGCGGCCGAAGGTGTTGTCCCAGATCCCACCGATCCGGATCTGGTCGCCGTTGATCGCGATCCGGCCGATGATCTCGCCGAAGGCGAGGGTCACGACCGCGATGTAGTCGCCACGCAGGCGCAGCGTCGGCAGGCCGATGATGACCCCGGCGATCGTGGTGAAGATCACCGCCGCGATCAGGATGAAGAAGAAGTTGATGTGGACACCGGGCAGTTCCGCCGCGGGCCCGGTCACCAGGAAATGGAAACCGTCGCCGGCGTTCGCCCCGGAGAAGAAGTTGGATCCGAGCCACCCCATGGTGAAGGCACCGATCGCGAAGAACGCCACATAGCCGAGGTCGAGCAGCCCGGCGAATCCGACGATTATGTTCAGGCCCAGCGCCATGATCACGTAACAGAGGGCCAGCATCGAATCGTCGATGAACGGATCGCCCGAGTTGAAGAAGAACGGCATCGCGATGGCGCCGGCGATCGCCAGCAGGGCCAGGTATCGCTGGTCGACTCTGCGGAGCCGGTCGAGGGCGTTCATCCGGCCTCCCTCACTTCTTCACCGAGCAGGCCGCGGGGCCGCACGATCATGATCAGGACGAGGTAGGCGAAGACGATCGCGGGGGTCCATTCGGCGCCGATCCGGTTGTCGGAGATCTGCTGGATACAGCCGATGATCAGCCCGCCGAGAACTGCACCCGGGACGTTGCCGATCCCGCCCATCACGGCGGCAGTGAAGGCGATCAGGCCGGCCGTGAAGCCCTGCTGGAACCAGATAGTCGTCTGGTAGAGCGCGTAGATCAGCCCGGCGGCACCGGCGAGCAGACCGCCGATCAGGAAGGTGAGTGAGATCGTCGTATCGACGTTGATCCCCATCAGCCTCGCCGCGTCGGGATCCTGGGCCGATGCGCGCATCGCCTTGCCGAGCCGGGCATGGTTGATGAAAAGAGTCAGGGCCAGCACCAGGGGAACGGTCGTGAGGATCGCGAGCGCGTCACCGTTCGACACCTCGACTCCGTAGACCGAGAACATCACGTGCTGCGAGTTGATCAGGTCGGGAACGCTCTGCTGCGAGCCGCCGTACCAGAGGAGACCGACGTTCTGGAGGATGAACGAGAAACCGACGGCGGTGATCAGCGCGGCCAGCTTGGGGGCGTCGCGGAGCGGGCGGTAGCCGGATCTTTCGATCATCGTGTTCAGCACTCCGCTGGCCACCGACGAAATCACGATCGTCGCGAGAATCCCACCGATCAGCAGGGGTACTACGGTCGCGGCACTCATGCCGAAGGCCGTGAAGATGGCCAGCGTGACGAACGAGCCGATCATGAACACCTCGCCGTGGGCGAAGTTGATCAGCTCGACCACGCCGTAGACCATGGTGTAGCCGAGCGCGACCAGCGCCCAGATGGCGCCGTTGGAAAGACCGTCGACGAGGTTGTTCCCCAGCTTGGTCAGGTTGCCGTCGGTGGTCAGGTCATGGATGCCGAAAGCGACCGGCATGACGAGCAGCAGCCCGATCAGGGCCGCTGCAGAAATACGCGGCCCTGCGAGACGTAACTTCTCTCGCAGGGCCGCGGACCGGGTTTCCAGCCCTTCCGGGAGCATCTATTTCAGCTCCGGAGGGGGTTTGGCTGCCCGGGGTATCTCATCTACTGCTTGGCGGAGATCTTCTGGTCGAACTCGAGATCGCCATCGGCGATCCTGAAGACGCCGTAGTCGGTCAGCGTCGTGTCGCCTTTGTCGTCGATCGAGTAGGTACCGAGGATCGAGTCACGGTCCTTGGTGTCGAACATCGCTTCGACTACCGAAGCCCGGTCGGTCGGATCCTCGGCGCGCGACAGCACGTCCAGCATCAGCTGGCCGGCTTCGTATCCGTAGATCGCGAACGGCTCCGCGGGGCCGTACTCGGCCTCGTAGTCCTTGTAGAACTTCTTGCCGGCCGCTCCGTAGTCCGCTTCCGACAGGGTCGGGATCGTGACCTTGGTGGCAGCGGCGACGTCGGCCGGGAGACCTCCGGAGAAGTCGGTGTCGCCGACTCCGTCGGGGCCGTACATCTTCACGCCCGGGACCGCGGCGGCGATGTCCTTGTAGAGCTGGACCGCGTTCGAGGCGGTGATGCCGCCGTAGACGAAGCAGTCGATGCCCTGGCTGCCAAGGTCCTCGGCGACCGAACGGTAGTTCGCGGCCTTGGTGTCGACGGCACCGGCGTTGATGAGTTCGTAATCGAACTCGCTGCCCGCTGCCTCGACGTTGTTGGCGAGTCCTTCGCCGTAGACCTCGTTGTCATGCAGGATGCCGACGGACGTGCAGCCTTCCTTGTCCATCAGCGTCGCGAGTGCAGCGCCCTGGACGGTGTCCTTCGGAACGATGCGCGCGTAGTTGCGGTCACCTGACGGGTAGTAGATCTCCGGTTCGCCGGCTTCGATGTCGGCGCCGGGCTCATCGGTGGTGAGACCGACCGCGGTGTTGCCTGGCGAGAGCATCGCCAGCCCGGCTTCGTTCAGGATCGGGATGGAGATCGCGGCGGCACCCGAGTTGTAGGTACCGAGGTAGCCGACAGCGGAATCGTCCTGCGCGGCGCGCTTGGCGTTCGCTGACTCGGCTTCCGGAGTCCACTGTCCGGCCTGGGCGGTTGCGTCGTCGAGGGGCTCGAGCTTGACGTTCACGTCACCGGCCTTGTTGCCCGCTTCCTTGAAGGCCAGCTCGATGCCGTTCTGGATCGCCAGACCGGTCGGGCGAGAGGAACCCTGGAGGGGGAGGCTCGAATAGATAGTCACCTCGTTGGAGGACGAACCTGAGTCGCTACTGCTGTCGTCATCCGAGCCACAGGCGGCGAGCCCGAGGGTCAGAGCGACTGCGATGGAGCCGCAAGTTAGAAATTTGCGCTTCCGAATGGACAAGACAATCTCCTTCATGGGTTGGGCGGACTGGGCCTTGAGAAGATCGATGCCTCCCCAGGCACTTCACGTTCGAGCCCGATGCTACCGCGTGGGACGATCAACCGACGACTGTTCGGTGAGTGGGTCAGTCCCGGGGGTTCAGCAGGATCACCGGTATGGTCCGGCTCGTCTTCTCGGCGTACTCGCCAAAGGACGAGAAGATGCCGGCCTGACGTTCGAACAGTTCGTCCCGCTCGTCACCGGTCGCTTCGACCGCCGTGACCTCGACTTCGTCGGCGCCGACCTCGATCGTCGTCTCCGGATTGGCCTTCAGGTTGTGGTACCAGTCCGGGTGGGTGTCGGCACCGGCCTTGGAGGCGAAGATGACATAGCGGCCGCCGTCGTCGAGATACATCACGGGGTGGAGGCGTGCCTCGCCACTCTTCGCGCCGGTGCTGTGGAGCAGCAGGAGGGGTGCACCCTCGAATGGTCCGCCGACCTTGCCGTCATTGGCCCGGAATTCCTCGATCACCTCCGCGTTGAAGTCGTTCACTGTTTTCTCCGTTGGTTGGACTCCGAAATCGAAGCTTACATCCGGTCCGGCCGGGCTTCGTAGGTTTCGCGGGGGCGGTTGCATGGCAGGGGTCGGAGCGAAGCCAACCGAAGATCCGGCAGATCGGGCCAGTCAGGTCGGCCTGATTATTTCTTGAACGGTCGTATACTATTTATTCTCACCCCGAAAACAGACTGGATTGGAGTCATGGCCGAGAACGGAAACGTGGAATTCGAAACCGAGGACGAAGCACTGAAGATCCTCACCGACGGAGACATCGACAAAGTGATGGCGGGCCTCGACCGCATCGTCGAAGCGGCACCTTCGTACGAGAAGCTGTTCATGCGATGGCAGCGCCAGCACTGGTCGACCGAGGATTTCGATTTCACCGAGGACGCCCGCCAGTGGAACGATCCCGGCCTGATGACCGAAGAAGAGAAACGGTTCATGCTCTTCGGCTTTTCGCAGTTCTTCCTCGGCGAGGAGCGGGTCACGGTCGAACTGCTCCCGTTCGCGATGGGGGCTCCCTCGCACGAGGCACAGGCCTTCCTCACGACCCAGATCTCGGACGAAGCCAAGCACATGGTCTTCTTCGACCGCTTCTACCGGGAAGTCCTGGGGATGAAGGCCGCGGACATCGGTTCCATGCTCGACTCGCAGAGGGTCAATGTGAACGAGGACTGGGAGACGCTGTTCGACGGCATCCTCCACGAGTGCGCCGAGCGCCTCCGCCTCGACCCGACCGACTTCCCCGCCCTGGTGCGGGGCATCACGGTCTACATGATCGTCATCGAGGGCACCCTGGCCCTGACCGGCGCCCGGTTCATGATCCGTTCGCTGAGAGAACGAGACTGGTTGCCGGGGTTCACGGCGGGGTTCACGGCGGTCAACCGGGACGAGTCGCGGCACGTCGGCTTCGGTGTCAAGTTCCTGGCCGACGCGATCAAGGATGACCCGGCCAACGCCCGGATCGTCGAAGAGACCCTGCAGGAATGCCTGCCCGTGGCTTCACTCGTTTTCGTGCCGCCGTGGGTCGAGGACCCCTACAACTTCGAGACACCCTTCTACCACTCGTCCGAGGTCTTCGCCTACGCGATGAAGGCGCTCTCGAAGAAGCTGGCGGCGATGGGCCTGGACCCGGCGATGCTGGCCGGCGAGACCGCTTGACGGCGGCCACCGAAACGGCCCGGGGGCCGGGCCGCCCGTCATCGGGCGCCCGTGAGCGCCTGCTCGATGCGGCTACGGAAACGCTGCTGGCCGAGGGTTACGCCGGGCTGAGCTACGCCAAGGTGGCGGTGCGGGCCGGCGAGAACAAGTCGATGATCTCGTACTACTTCGGTTCAAAGCAGGGCGTGGTCGCGTCCGTCGCCGACCTCATCGGCGAGTGGATCACGGCCGGCGTCCTCGAGCAGATCCGGGACGCGGAGACGGTCGCCGGGCTGGTCGAAGGTCTGGTCGGAAGCGTGTGGGACATGATGGACGAAGACCCTCGCCTGGCACGGCTCTACTTCGACCTGAGCGCCGTCTCGGTGGTCGAGGCCGACGTGCGTTCCGCACTGGTCGAGGTGAAGGGCCGCTGGCGCGAAGTCCTCGGGCAGTACCTCGCCCGGTTCGGAGTGCCGGCGACGCAGCTGGATCCGGCCTCCACCTATCTGGTGGCCGGGGTGGAGGGGCTTGCGATCGAGCGCCTCGAACGCGATGAGCCGACCCGGCTGGAGGCGGCCCGCGGGCTGTTCGTCGAGGCGTCGAGCCGGATCATCTCCGGCCTCTCGGAGTGACGGGGCGACGCGCGGTCCGGCAGCTTGGCCGTCGCGATCCGTCGTAGCCCGCGATGCGGTTGGAGCATCTGCGTTCCGGCTAGCGGCGCAGCGTGAGGTTGGCCGTGTCAGCGGGCACGTTGCGGTTGCCGCCACGGGTGCGGATGCGAAGTTTCAGGAAGCCACCCTCGACCTCCGGCAGCTTCGCCCATGAACGCCGGTTCAATTTCAAGGCTTGCCACTTGCCCCGGCCGAAGGACTGTGCCCTCAGACTCCTCGGCTGTTTGCCCCGGGCGACGATACGTGCCCGGTCTCCGGCGAGCCGCACGGTGACGTGCCTGGCGGGATTGGAACGCAGCATCACGGCCCTGGAGACACCCTTGCCTGAAGCCTTCAGGCGGCCGGAGCACTTGCCGGCATTGTGGATCCGCAGCCTCCGGTCGCCCATCAGCGGGACCCCGGGGAGGGTTTTCGAGCCGCAACTGACCTTGACGCCCCTGCCACTGACCACGAAGTCCTCGTCGCCGGCGGCCGGCCGCCGGCCGTTCCGCTTGGCCGCGACCATCCGGTAGAGCGGCGCCCTCAGGGTCTGGTTCTGCCTGGGCGGGGCCGCCACGCCGCTCGGCTGGTTGCACGCCTCGGAGCCTGTCAGCAGGGTGTTGTTGGTGACCTGCTGGCTGATCTCCGGCTGGTTGAGGAGCGTCTTCTTGCTGAAGATCGACATGGAGGCGCCGTGGACTACGTCGTAGACGCCGGCCTGTCGGTGGTCCGGGAAGTTCGGGGCGGGAATCGTCGAGCCGTTGAAGTCCCGGGCGCTCTTGGCCAGGGCGCTGGCGATCCCGACCAGTCCGTCGGACGGAGTGTAGTAGCTGAAGAAGGGAATCCCGAAGCTGACGTGGTCGCCGCCGATGGTGCTGACCGGGCAGTTGCCGATCTGCTGCTGGGGGTTGAACGTGGCGAGGTAGTCGTTGCTCAGCTCGGCTGTGGCGGTCGGTCCGAGCTCGGCAACGATCAGGTCGGCGAGCGGGACCACCACGTCGCAGATGTCCTGCTCTACCGGGTTGCTGAAATCGCACTGGCCGTTGTTCAGCTCCATCGCCAGGTCGGCGAGGTAGGACCCGGTGTGGGGTGTGCCCAGGGTCGTCAGGCTCTGGACCGTAAGCCCGGAGTAAGCCGAGTTCTGGGTGATGGCGGAGCGGGACCACAGACCGCCGTCCGAGTGGCCGACGAGGTGGAGGTCGGTCACCCCGTATTCGTCCTGGAGGAACCCGATGTATCGCGCGAGGGCCGCGCCGTTCGCGACGGTTTCGCCATTTGTCTGGATGACCATGTTCGATGCCGGCACCGGGTCGCCTTCGGCCGTGCACGGAGTGGGCACCTTGTCGCCGATCTTGGTCTCCGGGGCGGTGAAGACGTCGTATCCGGCGGCGCGGAGGGCGGGCCCGATCCCGTTCATGATGCCGAAGGTGGATCCCATGCGTCCAGCGCAGGTCGGCGAAGGACTGGTGAAAGCCGTCTCGGTCTGGAAGCCGGAGACGAGCAGGACCGCATCGGGGTAGGTCGAGGCGGCCTCGGCCGGATTCGGCGCGGTCATTGCCAGCAGCGTGGCGATGGCGAGCGACGCGGCGAGCGCGGCGGTCCTGACTTTCGTTACTCCCTGCTCCCTGTCCATGCCCAAACGGTACAGACTCTTTTCCTGCGGGGTGAGACATTTTCCGTAGGCCGACGACCTCGTCCGCTCCGACATCCGTTACATGCCGAACTTGAGGCGGGTGCTCCAACAGGGCGGCAGGGCAAGAACTGCCGTTGAGCCACCGGCCACCCGAATAGGGTGGGTGAATGGAGGAGAGATCGGTTTCCTGAGCCCCAGCCCGCCACCCTTCGAAGTCGAAGAGTGGCGGAAAGCTCCCGTACCTCGAGCGGCTGAAGCCACTGGCCCAGGACTGGGCCGTGAACGGCATCGGCGTGCCCCAGGCGGTCTACCTCCTCTATCTGGTCAAGCTGATCGTCTTTACCTTTGGTGGCCTGCTCCTGATCTCGGCGACCAGCGACCTACGCGAGGGCGAAATCGTGGCGGGGGTCATGCTCGGATACAACTTCGGTGATGGACACGTCCACGACTATCGCCTGCTTGCCGCGGTCCAGGAACGCTGCGGGTACGAGCCGGGGGACCTCCGGACCGTGACGCTCGGGTCGCAACCCGCCCACCTGGGCACCCAGCGGTACCGGATCTTCGATGCCTGCGACGGCCTGGTCGAGGAAGGGACGGTGGAGGTCCGTGACATGGTCGTCCGCCAGCCCTGGCTCGGCGGTAGCGACCCCTTCCCGGTACGGGTCTCGCATGAGTGACGCGATCGTCGTCGGGTCCGGCCCGAACGGGCTGGCATGCGCCGCGGTCCTGGCCAGGGCCGGTGTATCGGTCACCGTCTACGAGGCGGCCGAGACCATCGGGGGTGGAACGCGGACTTCGGAGTTGACCGAACCCGGTCTGCTTCACGACCACTGTTCCGCGGTTCACCCGATGGGTGCGGCATCGCCAGTATTCCGTGAGCTCGACCTGGCCGGCCACGGGCTCGAGTGGTGCCGGCCCGAGGTCGACTTGGCCCATCCCCTCGACGGGGGAGCCGCCGGAGTCATGGTGCGCTCGGTCGACGAGACCGCGGAAGGCCTCGGCGCGGATGGCAAGGCATGGCACCGCATGTTCGCTGCGACTTCCGGGGGGTTCGAATCACTGAACGAAGACCTCGTTCAGCCGATCGTCCACGTGCCCAGCCATCCGTTGAAGCTGACGCGGTTCGGTCTGCCGACACTGGCGCCGGCAAGCGTCACGGCCAGGCGGCTGTCCACTCCGGAGGGCAAGGCTCTGTGGGGAGGTGTCGCAGCCCATTCATTCAGTCCGCTGACCCAGCCGATGAGTTCGGCGATCGGCATGGCATTGATCACGGCGGGGCACAGCCAGGGTTGGCCGGTGGCAAGGGGTGGTTCCCGGGCGATCACCGACGCGCTTGCTTCCGTGCTCGAAGAGGCCGG
>JBPPMI010000203.1:0-2681 GCA_051305975.1 Solirubrobacterales bacterium | reverse complement strand
GCGGACGCGGCCGACGAGATCGCTCTCCAGCCAGCGGGACTCCTCACCACTGAGGGTGGAGATCAGGATGTCGTCGACCCGGTAGTGGGCGATCGCGTCCTGGATCGAAACGAAAGGATCGGGGCTCATCGGCTGACCGGTCGTGTCGATGTCTTCGCGATAGAGCGCGGACATCAGGCCGGCGAGGTCACGGGTGACCTTGTTCATCGGCACGCCTTCGGTCTCCGGGGCGATGATCGTGAACCTGTGCGGGCGGTCCTTCGAGCGGTCGATCAGCCGGGCGGCCAGGTCGGGACTCGAGAGCGTCTGGTTGGCGACGACCAGCGTGTGGGTCACTTCCTGGCTGATCGAGTCGTCTTCGATCCGCACGGGAATGTGGGTGATCTTCACGTCTGGCTCGAATGTCACTTCTGCCCATTCTTCTAGCGCCCGGCGGGTCATGCCGAAACGGCTGTTGTACAGGCACGAAAGAAGCACTTCGGACGGGCGATGGCTGCGGATCGCGTCGCCGAGCGCCAGGTCGGAAGCGGGATCGAGCACTTCGCCGACCGCTTCGATGCCGAACTCGTCGAGCACCGCCAGGGTCACGTCGACCCGGGTGCGCGCGGCCTCGGCCGCTTCTTCGGGACTGAAGAGCTGACCGGCGGCAGGCTGGTTCTGCGGGGCGACCACGACCACGTAGGACGCTTCGTCGGCACGCTCGAGGGTCGCCTTGAGGAGCTTCCGCCCCCCGGCCACCTCGTTCAGGAAAAGGACGAGTGGCTTCATTACGGGGCGGTCACCGTAGTCGGTTTCGGTTCGGGGATCTCGGCCGGCGTCTCGCCACCCATGATGGCGTGACGCGCACCGGGCGTGCCGAATTCATACGGGCCACCGACGACCCGCGGAATTTCGTCGAAGTTGAAGACCGGCGGCGGCGAGCTGACCTGCCACTCGATCGTGTTCGAGCTCCAGGGGTTGTCGCCGGCCTTCGGGCCGAACCGCCAGCTGACGATCATGTTGTAGAAGAACACGAGCTGGACCGCGCCGAGGATGAAGGCGAAGACCGAGATGAAGAGGTTCCAGTCGCCGTACTGGGTCGCGTAGTCGGCAACTCGCCGTGGCATGCCGTCCATGCCGACCCAGTGCATCGGTACGAAGGTGCCCCAGGTGCCGATTACCGTGCCCCAGAAATGGACGCGGCCGAGCTTCTCGTCGTACATGCGCCCGGTCATCTTCGGGAACCAGTGATAGATCCCGGCGAAGATCGTGAACACCGATCCGCCGAAGAGCACGAAGTGGATGTGCGCGACGATGAAGTAGGTGTCCGAGACGTGGATGTCGATCGGGATCATGCCGAGCATCACGCCACTGATGCCGCCGATCGTGAAGGTCACGATGAAGGCCAGCGCGAAGAGCATCGCCGTCGAGTAGACGTGGATCTTCCCGTAGAACAGGGTGCCCAGCCAAGAGAAGACCTTGATGCCGGTCGGCACCGCGATCAACAGGGTCGTGATCATGATCGGCACGCGCAGCCAGTCGAACATGCCGGCCACGAACATGTGGTGTGCCCAGACCGAGTAGCTCAGGACGACGATCCCGATGAGGGCGAGCGCCATCAATCGATAGCCGAAGACTGGTTTTCGGGCATGGGTCGAGATGATTTCCGAGACGATTCCGAAGCCCGGCAGCATCATGATGTAGACCGCCGGGTGCGAGTAGAACCAGAAGATGTGCTGGTAGCTCAGGACGTCACCGCCTTCCAGGAACTGGAAGAAGTTCATGCCGAGGACGCGGTCGAAGAGGACCATGAACTGGGCGCCGGCGATGAACGGCGTGGCACCGACGACCAGGAGCGAAGTCGAGAGGTTGGCCCAGACCAGCAGCGGCATCCGCCAGAGATTCATCCCCGGGGCGCGCATGGTGATTATGGTGACCAGGAAGTTGAGAGCCGTGGCGATGGAGCTCGCGCCCGCGAACTGCACTCCGATGTTGAAGAACGACTGGCCGAGGGGTGCCCCTGTGGATAACGGGGCGTAGCCGGTCCAGCCCGCGTCGAACGCGCCTCCCGGGGCCAGGAAGCTCGCGATGAAGATGATGCCGGCGATCGGCAGCAGCCAGAAGCTGAGCGCGTTCAGCCTGGGGAACGCCATGTCGGGCGCACCGATCATCAGCGGCAGCACGTAATTGGCGAGCCCCGCGAAGACCGGAATGATGAAGAGGAAGATCATGATCACAGCGTGCGTCGAGAACAGGCCGTTGAACGTGTTCGCCGCGACGATCTGGCTGCCCGGCTGGGCCAGCTCGGCCCGCATCATCAAGGCCAGCAGGCCGCCGATCATGAAGAAGAACATCGTGGTCACGACGTACTGGGTACCGATGACCTTGTGGTCCGTATTGAACTTGAAGTAGTCCTGCCACCTGGTGGCGCCGTGGCCCGAGTGGTCTTCAGGGACGGTCGGCTTGCCGGCGGCCCAGCGGAACCAGTAATCGAAGGCGCCGAATCCGAACAGGAAGCCGAACGGAGTGGTGATCAGCGGTACGACGACGTGCGGATAACCGGTCTGTTCGGTCTGGTAGATGTCGAGGCCCATGAGGGCGCGCAGGCCGATGACCAGGAAGAATCCGAAGGCCGCTCCGAGGAGGGCGCCGAACGCGCCGCGGTACCAACCTGGTTGTTTGATTGCTGCGGCCATTTAGCT
>JBPPMI010000202.1:0-12710 GCA_051305975.1 Solirubrobacterales bacterium | reverse complement strand
AGCACGACCAGTAGAGGGGCAAAGGTTCCGTGTTGCAGCGCGGGGTGGGGGTGTCCCCGTCCTCACCGCGGGAGCTCCGGGCGGGGATACCCCCACCCCACGTGTTAACAGTGGATGGTCGACCGGCCCACAGGCAAAGCAGGGGACAGCCAGCGAGGGTTCAACGCGATCCACACCTAGGTGACAGGTACCTCAAAGCCGTCTAGGCCGCCCGTGGTAGCTGGCATAGACATGGTCAGCTCGTCAAGACATCCAAGTCGGTTTTACTCACGTAGCCGGGTCTCTGACCGAGACCGGAAATACCGAGTTGGATGCAGTTATTCAGAACTCAGCGAGACCCGAACAGGGCGTAACCATTCTTGAATTCCGATACGCCCGCCAACGCGGTAGACCGACTACCCAAACGCGTGGCAGACCGCGTCCACGTAGGACTTGCGGATCAGTGCCGAGATCCGCTTGCCATTCGGGAACTCCGAATTCCGGGTGACCTGGAGGTTCACCACATAGGAAATCGTCTTCCTGCCGTTTGCCGATGAGGCGGCAAAGGTGCGGTAGCCGGGGAACGAACCCGTGTGGCCGTAGACGACCCCGCACTTCGAGGTGTAACGGAAGAGGCCGAGGCCGGCGTCGTTCCGCCCCGGTCCGGCGGGCTGTGATTCGCCTGCCCGGAACCGCCACTGCGCGTTCTTGATGTTCGGGCCGAACAGCTTGCCGCCGACGTAGGCGCTGAAGAAGCTGCTGAGGTTCGGCAGGGTCGAGACGATGCCGCCCGAAGCCCAGGCGCCCGACGGATTGATCAGGGTCGAGACGTCCGGGGTGTTCGGCGGGTCGATGTCGTACCCGCGGAGGTACGGCCTCGGCATGGCGTTGACCCGGGGCAGCGAGGTCGCGCCGCCACGCGTGCGCTTGTAGACGAGGCGGTTCAGGAGCTTCTCGTAGGGAACCCCCGTGACCCTCTGGGCCATCAGTCCGACGATGATGTTGTCGGTGTCCGAGTACTCGTACTTCGCGCCCGGCCGGTGGGTCAGGTTCTTGTTCTTCACGTACGAGATGAGCTTCCGGGGCGAGAAGTACCGGCTGAGGTTCGCCGAGAAGTCCCTGACGAAGGCCTTCTGCTTGATGTAGTCGGGGAGGCCACCGGTGTGGTGGAGGGCCTGGCGGAGGGTCACGTTCCGGGCCTTCGGCATGAGGCCCGGGAGGATCTCGCCGATCGTGTCGCTGAGGTGCAGCCGGCGCTGCCTGACGAGCGAGAGCGCGACGGCACCGCTGTAGGCCTTGGCGACGCTGGCGATGCGGAAGCGGTCGTTCAGCTTCGGCTTGGCGCCGGAGGCGAGGTTGCCCTTGCCCTTGCCGAAGTACTGGCTGCGGCCGTCCCGGGTGATCTGGACGGAGATGCCGGGAGGCGAGTTCTTCACGGCCAGGACGTCGTCGATCGACTTGACCAGTGCCTGCCGGGTGGCCGGGCTCGCACTGGCGGAGGAAGTGAAGAGCGATCCACCGACGAGCGCCGCAATCACGAGGGCGAGGACTGCGGGCATCTTGTGGAACAAAGTTTTGTTCATGTTGAGGACCATACACTCCGAACCCGGGCCGGCACCGGGGGTTGCGGCGATTACCGTCAGAGCTTCGGTTCGTAGGCGGTCAAAGCGCGCTCGTTTGCCCGCAACCAGGCCGCCGAATGCTTCCATTCGGGCAGGGCTTCGGTGAGGGCAGCCCAGAACCGGCGCGAGTGGTCGTGGTGGCGGATGTGGATCAGTTCGTGGATCACCACGTACCTGAGCGCATGGTGGGGGCCGAGGACCAAACGCCAGTTGAAGGAGAGGGTGCCCGAGGTCGAACATGAGCCCCACCTCGTCTTCTGGTCGCGGATCGAGATCTTGCCCGGGTGGAGATCCAGGCGGTCCGCTTCGATCTCGGCAACCTGGCTGATCTGGTCCCTTGCCTCGCGGCGGTACCAACGGTCGATCGCACCGAGCACCTGCTTTTTCCCTCCCCCGCCGACCGACAGCACGCCGGGGTCCGGCTCGGTGAGGACCATCTGGCCGAACTCGGCGGCGACCACCTTGGCCTCCTTCCGGTTCACCAGCCTCGCAACCGGCTTGCCGGTCCCGGTCGGCTCCACCGGGACCGCCTGGCCGTTCAGCCAGACGACTCCCTTCTGCGAGAGGTCCACTTCGGAATCAGTCAGCCGCGGCATCGAGGTGCACCTCCCCCGCGTTCAACGGCGTGAGGCAGCCGACCGGGCTCTCGACGAGCAGGTTTCCTTCACGGTCGATCCCCGCCGCGGTACCGCTGCCATCCTGCCAGCTGACCCGCCGTCCCCGGAGCGCGTCGCGGCCGCTGAATTCCCTCAGGGTCTCTTCCACCGGCGAGTCGACCCGGTGGCCGAGGCATTCGTTCAGGGCCGCTATGGCCTGAGCGATGGTCGCCCCGTTGCCGACCGACGTCGCCGATCCGCGAACCTCTTCCGGCAGCGTTTCCGGCGCGACTGAGACATTGAGTCCGATCCCTGCGACCGCCCACCGGTCTCGGGGCCTCGCTTCGACCAGAATGCCGGCGACCTTGCGGCCGCCGACCCAGATGTCGTTTGGCCACTTGACCTCGGCCCGTTCGATCCCGAGCGACTCGACCGCTTCACAAACCGCGACGCCGACCTGCAGCGGCAACGTGCCCGGGACCTCGGCCGGCCTCCTCAACACCACCGAGTAGGCCAGCCCGCCGGGCGGCGATGCCCAGGCGCGTCCCTGGCGGCCGCGCCCGCCGGTCTGGTCGTCGCTGGTGACCAGGGTGCCGGACCCGGCACCGGCCTCGGCGAGCCGCCGTGCTTCGGTGTTGGTCGAACCGACCGAGCGGTAGTGGAGGTGGGGCCGGCCGATCAACATGTCCGGCTCAGGGGAAACTGAAGGATTCGCAGTTCGAGTCCTCGTCCGAGAGGTCGATCGCCGCGAGGTCCCTGCCCTTGCCGCATTCGACCGTTTCCGCCCTGCGGTCGATGGCGACGATCTCGTCGTTGCCGCCATCGCCGTCGAAGGTGTCGATCCCGGGCCCGCCCGAGAGGATGTCGGCCGAAGCCGAGCCGGACAGGGTGTCCTTGCCCCGGCCTCCGTCGATGATGTCTTGACCGATGCCGCCGACGATCTCGTCGTTCCCGCCCTCTCCGTAGACGGTGGTCCACGCACCCTTCAGCGGTCCCTCGAACAGACCACCGCGCCCGTCCCCGTAGAAATGGTCGTTGCCGTCCTGGAGGACATTGACCAGGGTGACGTTCTTCGCCTCGATACGGACGTCCACCCCGGCTGGATCCGGACCGTAGTCGAGCCCGGTGACACCGTGGACCGCGCCCGCGATGACCGTGTCGGCCTGATCGCTGCCGACCGTACCGTAGGTGACCATCCTGCCAATGGCATGAATAGATACCCCGGTGAATCCGAGGGGCTCGACGACCGTGAGGTTCGTGTTCCGGGCGGAACGTGCGGCCTTGTATCCGATGCGGTCGACGTTGGTGACGGTCGGTTTCCGGCCCCTGCAGCCGAGGGCAAGCATGCGCTGGTCGTCGGTCACCTGGATCCGGCCACCCGGCAACACGTGGACCGCGGTCGATTCTTCAGACCGGTTGACCCTGATGTCGAGTCGGTTGCCCTGCGGCCCCGCAGGGCCCGCCTGGGCATAGGCACACTTGATCGCCCCGGCGTCGGCGGTGCCTGCAGCCAGGCCGAGGACCGCGGCACCGAGAGCCAGCCCGAGCAGCGCCTTTATGAAGGTCGATTCCTCCCATGCGTACATCGGCTGATCTTACTTTGACCACGGGTTTGGACCTGCGTATAGTCTCCCCTAACTTCAACTCTAGGGAGCACTCTTGATCAAGCAAGCAGCACTCGGTCGAGCCCGGTTCGCGGTTCTCGCGCTCGTCGCACTCTTCGCCGTGTCGACCTTCGTTCCGGCCGCCCTAGCAGCCAAGCCGAAGGACGGCGTCTATTACGAAAACGCCAAAAAACCGCCTGGATTCGGTTCTGTCGAAACCACAGGAAGCAAGATCACCAACGCCAGCTTCGTCATCAAGTTCAAGGACAAGTCGGGCAAGTCGTGTGTACCGGAGGGTGCTGTGGAGAGCAGCAACGGCTACTCCGGGCTGACCTTCGGGGTGACCGCAACAAAGCCGAACCGAAAAGGCAAGTTCACGATCAAGGTCAAGAACCCGATCTATCCCGGCCTCAAGGGAACGATCAGCGGCAAGTTCAAGAGCGCCAGCAAGGCCGTGATCAAGGCGGATCTGAAGTCCGGCGGCTGCACCGCCAAGGCGAACTACACGAAGGCCGTTTACACGGCCGGAGGCTGATCAGCCCAGGTCTTCAAGCAAGGCTTCGAGCAACCCGTCGATGTCGTGGCGGGTTGCTTCGATCGCCACTTCGAGACCGGCCTCGCGGGCGGCATCTGAAGTGATCGGGCCGATCGAGACGAGCTTCGCCGCGGCCGGCAATCCGTCCGGCATCGCTTCGAGCAGGCGGGTCACCGTCGAGGCCGAAGTGAAGGTCACGTAGTCGGCCGATCCTGTGGCTTCGATCGCGGCCGGTTCCGGCGTTTCGGCGACGGTCCGGTAGAGCGGCATCACGTCGACCACCGCGGCGTTCCGGTCGCGAAGCGTTTCAGGAAGTAACTCCCGCGCCTCTTCGGCGCGGGCGATCAGCACGCCCTTGCCATCGAAGTTGACCGAGGCCAGTTCTTCGAGCAGGCCTTCGGCAACGAACCTCTTTGGAATGTAGTCGGCCTTGATCCCGTGCCCTTCCAGGGCACCCGCGGTGCCGGGCCCGATCACGGCGATCTCGGTACCGGCGAGGTCGCGCGCATCCATGTTCGCCTCCTCGAGCAGGTCGAAGAAGCAGCTCACGCCGTTGGCCGACGTGAAACAGATCAGGTCGTATGTGTCTTCCAGGAACCGGTCGAAGGTCTGGCTGACCCGCTCGTCATGACCGGAGACCGGCTCGATCCGGATCGCCGGCAGCTCGATTACTTCAGCTCCGAGCGACCGGAGCCTCTGCGCGAACCCGCTGGCCTGGGCACGGGCCCGTGTGACCACAACCTTCTTGCCGAAGAGGGGGCGGTCCTCGAACCACGAGAGGTTCTCGCGGTGACGGGCTACTTCGCCGATCACGATCAGGGCCGGCGCTTTGATCTCGGCTTCGGCCACCTCATCGGCGATCGTGGCGAGGGTCGCGGTGACGGTCCGCTGGTGTGGCGTCGTCCCCTGCTGGATCGCCGCGGCCGGCTGATCGGCAGGACGGCCGCCTTCGATCAGGGCCGCCGCGTTCTCGGCAAGTCTCTTGACTCCCATGTAGAAGACGAGGGTGCCGGGGAACGACGCGAGTGCCGGCCAGTCGAGCGCGGTCTCGGGCTTGGTCGGGTCTTCGTGGCCGGTGATGAAAGCCACGGCGGAGGCGTCGTCACGGTGGGTCACCGGGATGCCGGCGTAGGCGGTCGCGGCAATGCCGGCAGTGACGCCCGGCACGACCTCGAAGTCGACACCGGCCTCTTTGAGTCCTTCCGCTTCCTCGGCACCTCGGCCGAAGAGGTACGGGTCGCCGCCCTTCAGCCGGACGACCTTCAGGCCCTGTTTTCCGCTTTCGATCAGCTTTTCGACGATCTCCTCCTGCGGCACGCTCGGCACCCCGGGCTGCTTGCCGACGTAAACCAGCTCGGCGTCAGCGCGGGCGCCGTCGAGGGCGGTCGGGGGAATCAGCCGGTCGTAGTAGATGACGTCGGCGAGACCGATCAGTTCGAGGGCGCGCGCCGTCATCAGACCGGGGTCACCCGGTCCGGCGCCGACCAGATAAACGATTCCAGCCAAGTCGCTCATGAGGTTGCCGCCTGTTGTTCGAGGATCTCGGCAGCACCCGCCACGGCCATGCGGCGGGCCAGCTCCGTCCCGACCGCCTCCGGATGGGCAGGGTCGCCTTCGAGGCGGTCACGCACCCAGACGGAGCCATCGGCCGCGCCGACGAAACCTTCGACGACCAGCCGATCGCCTTCGTGGCGGGCGTGGATGCCGACCGGGCTCGAACAATCGGCACCGAGTCCGACCACCGCGGCCCGCTCGGCCAGCAGTTCACGTTCGCTCTCGAGGTCGTTGATGTCCCGGAAGCCATCGTCGTTACCGGCCTTCGACTGGACGACCAGCGCGCCCTGCCCGGCGGCCGGCGTCATCTGGTCGAGGGGGATCTCGAACGAGATCGAGTCGGCTCGGCCCAGGCGGTTCAGGCCGGCCACGGCCAGGATGATCGCGTCGGCCTCCCCCTCCTCGAGCTTTCGAAGCCGGGTGTCGACGTTGCCTTCGAGCGCCACCGGCCGCAGGTCCGGGCGGATCGCCAGAAGCTGCGCCCGGCGCCTCAGGCTGACCGTGCCGACGCGGGCACCTTCGGGGACATCATCGAGGCTGGTGCCGGGACCGATCCAGGCGTCGCGAGGGTCCTCGCGGTCCGGGACCGCGGCGATCACCAGTCCGGAAGTCATCACTCCCGGCAGGTCTTTGGCGGAATGGACGCCGGCTTCGGCGACGCCGTTCAGAATGGCCCGTTCCACGCCGACCACGAACCGTTCCTTGTCGTTGGCAGAGGTGTCGGTGTCGACCTTCACCAGCTCCGCTCCGCCCAGTTCATCGGCGACGAGTCCGGACTGCGCCAGCGCGAGTGCACTGCCCCGCGTCGCGATGCGCACGGTTAACCCTCTTCGGTCTTTTGGCGGATCGGGATGACCGAAGCGCCGGCATCGCCTTCGATCGAAGCGTCGACGTCGAGGCCGAACAGTTCGCGCAGGGTGTTCACATTCTCGTAGGCCTCGTCGGACCCGGCCGATTCTCTGAGCCTCATGGTCGGCTCGTGGAGCATGCGGCTGGCAACCGCACGGGCCAGGGTCTCCACCCGGCGGCGATCGGGACCGGAAAGGTCTTCCCAGCGGTTCTCGTTCTCGGCGAGCACGCGGTGGACTATCTCGTCCGAGCGTTCCCGCAACGCGATCACGGTCGGCACGACCTCCAGCGATGCGAGCCAGCGCTCGAACCGGTCGAGCTCGACTTCGATGATGCGCTCGGCGAGGCGGGACTCGCCCTCGCGTCCGCTCGTATTCCGCTCGACGATCTTCTGGATGTCGTCGACGTCGGAAAGTGAGACGCCGTCGATGTCACGGCAGGCGGGTTCGATGTCACGGGGTACCGCGAGGTCGACCAGGAAGAGCGGACGATCCTTGCGGGTTTCCATGATCTGGGCGAGTTCGTCACTACCGACCAGGTGGTGCGGCGAGTTGGTCGCCGAGATCACGACGTCGGCCGCGTCGAGCTGGGCCGGAAGGTTGTCGATCCGGACGGCGTCGCCACCGAAGCGGTCGGCGAGCCCGATCGCCCGGTCGTAATGACGGTTGGCGATGAACACGGTCTCTGTGCCGCGCTGGGTCAGCGCCCGGGCAACCAGTTCGGCTGTGTCACCGGCGCCGATGACCAGGGCGTGGAGTTCACTGAGATCGCCCAGCGCCCGCCGGGCCTCCTCGATTGCCACCGAAGGTACCGAGACGCCCTTCTCGCTGATCGCGGTTTCGTTGCGGGCCCGGCCACCGGCGGTGATCGCTCCGCGGAACAGGCGGTTGAGGATCGGGCCGGAGGCGCCTTCGACCAGCGATAGTTCGTAAGCCCGCTTGACCTGGCCCTGGATCTCGGCCTCCCCGAGGATCATCGAATCGAGGCCCGCGGCCACCTGGTAGAGGTGCCGTGCGGCGTCGCTCGAACGCAGGGAATAGAGGTGGCCGATCAATTCCGTGGGGCGGATCTCGGCATTGCGGGAAAGGGCGGACAGCGCGATCGACTCTGCCTGAACTGAATCGTCGACCACCAGGTAGAGCTCGGTGCGGTTGCAGGTCGAGATGATCGCCGCCTCGCGCACGACGTCGGTGCCGGTCAGTTCGCCCATCAGGCCGGCCGCGCGGCCTTCGGTCAGGGCGAGGCGTTCCCGCAGCTCCAGGGGAGCAGTCTTGTGGGAAAGGCCGAGAGCGAGGAGCTCAGACACTGGTTTCTTCGCGGGCGGGTTCCGTCTGGCCGGCCGGAGGATTCACCCCGGCCTTGCCGGCTTCGACCTCGTCGGTCAGCTGGCCGATGTCGCGGCTGATTCTTGTGAACTTGGCACCGAGGATTCCGATGTAGATCAGGATCATCAGCAGGAAGAACATGTACGCCGCCAGGACGTATCCGGTCGAGTCGTTAGGGACGTTCTCAAACATTCAGCTTGCCTCCATCTCGGGAGCGATCCGGCCGCCGACCGAACCGCCATGACCGTCGGCTGAAAGCGCGCGGCGGAGACGGTTCACCTGTCCGGAAGCCTGCTTGCCGGCCAGCTCGACCTTGACCAGAGTCAGCCAGAGCAGCCCCATCCCGACGAGACAAACCAGGAACGCGAAGAGCATCGAGCCGGGCAGGCCGCCCTCCGAGGTCGCGAAGACCCGCGGGTGGATGATGCTCTCCGCCATGCGCACGGCCATGAAGTTGAGCGGGACGAAAGCGCCGGCGGTGATCGCGAAGACCGACGCGTAACGCGCCTGGCGATCGCGGTCCTCGATCGCGTAACGGAACGGGTAGTACGTGCAGTAGAGGAGGAAGACGATCAGGAAGCTGACCAGCGTCGGTTCGTCCCATACCCACCAGTGTCCCCACGACGCCTTGGCCCAGATTGCGCCGGTCACGAGGACCGCGACGCCGAAGACAACCGACAGGTGGATGTAGACGTACGAATTCGCGTCGTGCTTCCGGTCGCCGCTCCGGAGGTGGCGGAATCCTTCGACGCCACCGGCGACGAAACCGATCAGGGCAACGATCGCCAGCGGCACGTGGAGGTAGAAGATCTTCTGCTTGAAACCCTGGTCGGCGTCCATCGGGGCCCAGAAGATGGCCAGCAGGAAGCCGGCGGTGAGGAACACCACCGTCGCGATTGAGAGTGCTTTGAGAGTGCGACCGGACATCTTCATTGTTCCTCTGGTGCCCGTCTCAATCTTCAAGGAGGAAGTCGAATACGGCGTAACCAACGAGGCAGAAGACCCCATCGTATAGACCCATGACCAGCAGCCAAGTGCCGAACTTGTCGTAAGAGGGTCCGCTCGGCTCCAGGAGCGGGGCCGAAGCTCCCGTCGCCGCGATCAACAGCGGCACCACAAGTGGTAGCAGGAGGAGCGGAACGAGCAGGTCACGGGCCCGGGAATTGACGGCCATCGACGAGATCAGGGTGCCGAGCGCGGCGAATCCGACGTTCGCCCCGGCCAGCACGAGGATCAGTGGCACCAGGCCGCTCCACTGCGGCAGGAAGAAGACGGCGAAGGTCGGGACGACCATCAGTTCGAGGACGGAGAGATAGATGAAGAGGGTCGCCGCCTTGGCGGTGAAGAGCACCGTGCGATCAACCGGTGCCAGGCGGAACGCGTCGAAGCCGCCCTCCTCCTGCTCGGAGACGAACACCCGATTGATCCCGAGGATCGCTGCGAAAAGAATGGTCGTCCAGAGGACTCCGCCGGCCAGGCTGCCCGAGAGCGTGGTCCGGTCGAGTCCGTACCGGAAGATGATGAAGGTGGTGATCGCGAACAGGACCATCGCCGGCAGCGAGCGCATCGTGCGCAGCTCGGTCCTGAGGTCCTTGCCGAGGATCGCCGCGAAGGCGGTGCGGCTGGGTGTCATGAGACTGGCTCCACCGCGCGGCCGGTCCGGTCGAGGGTCAGGACGGCGTCGGCTTCGGCGCGGGCCCGGTCCGGTTCGTGGGACACGAGGACACGGGTCCGCCCCTCACCGGGACCGATCAATTCCTTAGCGAGGTCACGCCCTTCGGGGTCGAGGTTCGAATCCGGCTCGTCGAGCAGCAGTAGCTTCGGCCGGTGGAGCACCGCCCGGCAGATCGCGATGCGCTGCCGCATGCCGGCCGAGTACTCGCTGACCCTGCGGTCGGCCCGGCGGCTCATCTCCATCACTTCGAGGTCGACCTCGATCCGGCGGTTGGCTTCATCCGCCTTCAGGCCGTGGAGCTTTCCCTGGAGTTCGAGGTTTTCCCGGCCGGTCAGGTCCTGGTAGAGCAACGGCTCGTGACCGAGGTATCCGATCTCGCCCCGCAGCTTCCAGCTCTCCTTCGGGATCTCGTGCCCGAGGACGGTGACTTCGCCACGGGTCGGCCGGAGCAGGGTCGCGAGGATCCGGAGCAGGGTGCTCTTGCCGGATCCGTTCGGGCCGAGCACGGCCAGCGAGGTCCCGGCGGGCAGGTCGAGGTCGAGGTCCCGGAGGGCGGGCAGGTCACCGTAGTCACGGCCGAGGCCGCGGAGGGTGATGGCATTCTCGGGGTGGGCGGGCATCCGGCCTATGTTCTCAGTCAGGGCCGAATCAGGGCCTGAGCAACAAAGACTGGGTGCGTTTCGCACCCCACAGGTGTCCTAAACGCACCCAGTCCTAGTGGGCTACGTGGAATTCGATCACTTCGATCTGTTTCTGGCCCGCGTGTCCCGGATAGACCGGTCCTGCCCCACCGATCAGGTCTCCGATCCCCGGGAGGGGTTCCGGCCTCAGGTCCTTGTTCACGTCGAAGATCGTGATGCCGGGACCGGTGACACTGTCGCCACTCGCCGTGACGAAATGGGCGTCACCGTCGCCATCGGGATCGACTTTCTCCTCGTAGATGATCCGGCCCGAGGCGACCACGCAGTTGGTGAGGTCGGCCGGGCAGGTCGATTTCGCCAGCTTGGGCACTTCGACCGGCGCCTCATCCGAAGTGGGGGCGTTCGTGGCGTCATTTACGCCCGGATCTCCCCCACCTGACTTGCTGACTGTCTGGTCTGGGGAGTCATTGCCGCCCTTGTCGTCATCGCCGCGGCTCATGAAGACGAGCAGGACCCCTCCCACCGCCATGAAGGCGAGGAACAGCAGGGGCAGTCTGAGGCTTCCGGTTCTCAGTTTCTACGCTTGGTGATCCGCTGGCCGACCTTCAGCAGGGGCCCGGCACCTGACCTCAATGCCTCGATCCGGTCGCCACCCTTGCCGTAGAGCAGCTTGGCTGAAGCTTTCATCGCGTCCGACAGCGTCTCGTCGTACGGGTGCCACCAGAAGTTCCGGGTCAGTCCCGGTTCGTACGTGACCAGCTTGATGTCGACGCACTCGTAGAAGCCGAACTTCGAGTGGGAGTGACCGAGGCCGGAATCCTTCACGCCGCCCCAGTTGCACTGGCAGGCACCGTGGGTGAACATGTGGTCGTTGATCCAGACCATGCCGGAGTCGATGCGGCCGGCGATGCGCTCGCCGCGCTGGCGATCCTTGGTCCAGACCGAAGCTCCCAGGCCGAAGTCGGAATCGTTGGCCAGGTCGAGGGCCTCCTGCTCGGAGTCGACCACCATGATCGGCAGCACCGGTCCGAAGATCTCCTCCTTCATGATGCGCATGTCGTGGGTGACGCCGGTCAGCACGGTCGGCGCGATGAAGTTGCCGGCCTCGAACCCTTCGACGTCGACCGGTCCCCCGCAGCGCCGCTCGGCACCGTTCGCGATCGCGTCGTCCACGAGTTCGTTGACCAGGTCGTACTGGTCCTTCGAGACCATCGGGCCGATCTCGGTGTCGACCTGTGACGGGTCGCCGACCTTCAGGGCGCTGGCGCCCTTGACCACGCCTTCGATGAAGTTCTCGCTGGCCTCGCGCATCACATAGGCCCGTTCGATACCGGCGCAGGTCTGGCCGGCGTTGGCGAATCCGCCCCAGACGGCACCCGACACGGCGAAGTCGGGGTTGGCGTCCTCGAGCACGATCATCGGGTCCTTGCCGCCGAGTTCGAGCACGCAGCCCTTCATCAGCTTGGCGCACTCCTCGCCGACCTTGTAACCGACCGGCACCGAACCGGTGAAGAAGATCTTGCCTGCACTCGACTTGGTCAGCGCATCGCCGATCCGGCCACCGCCGTGGACGGTGCGGACCAGGCCCTGCGGGAGACCGGCATCTTCGAAGACGGACCGGATGGCCTCGCCGAGCAGCGGCGTGAGGCTGGCCGGCTTGAGCACGACACCGTTGCCGCACATCAGGGCGATGGCGATCTCCTGCATCGGGATCGTGAAGGGATAGTTCCAGGGGGCGATGACCCCGACCACGCCGATCGGCTGGTAGTGGAACTTGGAGCGCTTGGTCTTGAAGTGCGGCTGCGGGTAGCCGATCTTCTCGTCCTTGAGGATCTTCGGCCCTTCCTTGGCGCACCAGCGGAGGGCGTCGATCGATGGGATCAGTTCCATCGTGTAGCACTCGGAGATCGGCTTGCCCTGCTCCTGCGAGAGCAGTTCCGCGATCTCGTCGAGGCGGTCGAGCAGCACCGAAGCGGCGCGCTTCAGGTAGACGCCTCGGTCGCCCGGGGTGAGTTCCGCCCAGGCGGGCTGAATCGCGCCGACGTCATCGACGATGCCCTGGACCTGGTCGGGAGTGATCGTCGAAACGGTGCCGACGACTTCACCCGTAGCCGGGTTGAAGGAATCAAGAGTCTGGGTCTCAGTGGCAGCGGGAGGAGCAACGGTCTCGGTAGGCATGCCTAGGAGTCTAAGCCTCAACCCGCAAAGATCGGCTTCTTCACGCAGCGGGTGGTACTCAGGGACGTCCTGGGCCGCGGCTGGCGAGGAGTAAAGCCCGGAATGCGGCCGCGACAGTACTCAGTACGTGAGCTGCCCATTCCGGGCGTCGA
>JBPPMI010000201.1:0-8915 GCA_051305975.1 Solirubrobacterales bacterium | reverse complement strand
CCGACCTCGCTTCGTCGCGTTACCTGTTGACCCTGCTGGCGATCGTCGCGGTCGGCCTGGTCCTGCTCGTCGTCTACCGCTCGTTCACCAGGATGCTGGTGCCGCTGGTGCCGATCGTCGTCGCCGGCGGCTGGTCGGCGGTTATCATCTCGTCGCTCGACGTGTCACTGAACCCGCTGTCGACCGTCCTCGCGGTGCTGGTCACGGCGATCGCGACCGAGTTCAGCGTGATTCTCTCCGCCCGCTACTTCCAGGAGCGGGAGGCCGGCGCCACGATGGCCGATGCCCTGCGCTTCACCTACGGCCGCACCGGCATGGCGATCGCCGCGTCCGGCATCACGGCGATCGCCGGCTTCGCGGCGCTCGCTTCGAGTGACATCGGGATGCTGCGGAACTTCGGCCTCGTCGCGGTGGTCGACCTCTCCGTCGCGCTGCTCGGGGTCGTGATCGTCCTGCCCGCCGTCCTCGCCTGGCTGGAGCGACGTTGAGCCGGCAGCGCGGAGTGGGCATCGCCGTAGTGCTGATCCTGGTGGTGATCGCGTTCTTCGCCCTGCGCGGCAAGGAGTCGGGAACCGTCGGCATCGGTTCGGTCGGGATCGGTGAAAAAGTGGCGCCGTTCGCGGTGCCGGTCGCGAGCTCGGACCTGGACGGCGACGCCAACATCGACCCGGAGAAAGCCTGCGAGGTCGACCTGCCGCACGTCATCCGCATCTGCGACTACTTCGGCAAACCACTCGTCATGTCGTTCTGGTTCACCAAGGGCGTCTCCGGCTGCGACGACCAGCAGGACGTTTTTGACGAGCTCGAAGACAGGTACAAAGGCCGCGTCGGCCTGCTCTCGATCAATGTGCGCGACGACCGCGACAAGGTGCGGGGCATCATCAGCGAGCACGGCTGGAAGGTGCCGGTCGGATACGACCGGGACGGAGCCGTCTCGAACATCTACAAGGTCGGCCTCTGCCCGACCTTTCTGTTCATCAAGCCGGGCGGCATCCTGAAGAACGCCGAGATCGGCACGAAGACGCTTCCGGAACTGGAAGCACAGGTACGCTCCTTGCTCAGGAGCGGGTCCTGACGTCTTGATCCCTTGTTCCCGCGCGTAATGTGAGGGCGGCGAAACCCTAAGGCATCAGATGGCGCAGAAATCGAACCGCAAAACACCCAGTAGCAAGCAGGAAGCGCCACCCGCTCCGTGGGGGTCGTTTCCCCTGATGGAGCTGTCGGTCCTCGCCGGGTTGATCTTCATCATCCTCGGCGCGATCACGGGCAACACGACCCAGCTCGGGCTCGGGCTGGCTCTCGGGTCGCTTGGGGGGCTCGAGCTCTCGATCCGCGAGCACTTCGCCGGATACCGATCGCACACGACCCTCCTGGCCGGAGTCGTGTTCGTATTCGCGACCGGCCTCACGTACTTCTTCGCCGACCGGCTCCCAAAGGTGGGGGCACCTGAACTCTGGGTCTGCCTGATCGTCGGGGTCACCCTCGGCGGTGTGGCCTGGGGCTGGCTCCGCCGGAAGTTCGAGCAGAAGGCCGGCGTCCCCTACAAGCTGCGATAGCGACGGCTGCCGGTCCTTAACCGGAACGGCCGGACGCATTCGCGACCGGCCGTAGTCCGTTTTAGCTCCGACCCCTGTTTCAGTGAGGGCGGAGCTGGCTGACCAAGAGCATTCGTTGGCGCTCGGTCAAAGTATCCAGACGCTTGTTCTCGCTCAGTGCAACCGAAGCGAGAAGCTTGCGGGTTCTAGTTCTTCCCCACCGTGACTGGCTGCGAAGCAGTTCGGACAGGGTCATGCTCTCGGTCTGCCAGGGACATTCGGTGATGACCCTGGTGATCGGCACTTCGCCACTGGCGATCGACCGCTTCAGAGCCGCCCGGGCTAGGCGAACCCGGTTGGCCCTCTCCAGCGCGCGCAAATGCTGGGGAACCGCCGTACCTCCGGCAGTTGGTGAAGCGGCAGTGGCAGTTGATTCCACGGACTGTCCTCCCTTCGGGGATGGTGTAAATGACTGGTTTCAGGCGACGACCAGCGAAGGCAAAAAGCTCCCGAGGGTCGCAACTCTCCTCACGTCGAAGTGCCTCCTGAGCGCCTCCGATGCGTTGAATTCAACTTACGGGGTCGCCCGTTATGGGTCAATGCTCAAACGGCCGAATTCCCGCTAAGAGCAGCATTAAAGTTTTGGACTTGACACGGCTCTCCCGAGCGAGTAAAGGCCCTGGATCCGGCCTACCTAATTCTGGGTAAGGCCCTTGAAATCGTCGTCCTGGAGGACCGATTCGAAGATCCCGAGGGCCTTGTCGAGCTGCTCCGTTTCGTGGGTCGCCATGAGGCTGGTCCGGAGGAGCGCACCGTTCGGCGGGACGGCCGGGTGGATCGCCACGTTGGTGTAGACGCCGGCGTCGAACAGGGCCTTCCAGAGCAGCACGGCCTGCAAGTCTTCGCCAACGACGACCGGCACGACCGGAGTGGTCGCCACGGTGCCGTCCGGCATCAGGCCAGGTTCGATCACTTTCAGCCCGAGGCTCTTGAGGCCCTCGCGCAGGTAGTCGGCATTCGCGAGGAGCTTCGAAAAGAGAGCCGGCCCTTCCGAGCGGGCGATCCGGAGCGCAGCCAGGGCGGCGCCGACGGCGGCGGGAACCCCGGACGCGCTGAAGATGAACGAGCGTGAAGTGATCCGCATGTAGTCGACGACCTCTTCGCTGCCGGCGATGAACCCGCCGCAGGAAGCGAGGCTCTTCGAGAAGGTGCCCATCCGCAGGTCCACCTGATCCTCGAGCCCGAACAGTTCGGTCGCGCCGGCACCGCGCGCGCCGAGTACGCCGACCCCGTGGGCCTCGTCGACCATCAGGCGGGCCCCGTAGTGCTGCGTGAGTTCGGTGACCCGCGGCAGGTCGCAGAGGTCGCCTTCCATCGAGTAGACGCCGTCGACCACTACGAGGACACCCCCGCCGTCGGCGGCGGCCCGCTTCATCATCTTCTCCAGCTTGTCGGTCTGGTTGTGGCGGAACGGACGCATCTTCGCGCCGGAGAGCTTGATGCCGTCGAGGATGGAGGCGTGGTCGCCGGTGTCGGCGATGACCGTATCGTTCGGGCCGAGCAGCGCCTGGAGACAGCCGACGTTGGCCTGGTAACCGGTCGCGAAGACGATCGCCGCCTCGGTCTCCAACCATTCGGCGAGTTCGGTCTCGAGCTCGACGTGGATCGGTGTGGTGCCGTTCAGCAGGCGCGAGCCGGTGACCCCGGTGCCGTATTCGTCGAGCGCCTCGCGAGCGGCGTCCTTGACCCGGTCGTCGCCGGTCAGGCCGAGGTAGTTGTTCGAGCCGAGCATGATCGTCTCGCGCCCTTCCATCTCGACCACGGGGCCGGCCTGCGAGGTGAGCAGGCGGAAGTAGGGATTGAAGCCGCCTTCGTTGGCGGCATCGAGCAATTCGCGGCGCTCGTGGTTCTTGGCCTTCTCGAAGAGATCGATAGGTGTCGCTGAAGTCTCAGACATGCATGGAGTCTCGCAAATGGTGGCGGAAGTGAACAGCTATACATTATGAAGTAATGAACGATTCGAATAACGGGATCGAAGTTGTCGGGCTGGTCAAGCAGTTCAGGAACGGCCCGAAGGCGGTCGACGGCATCAGCCTGGAAGTCGAACCCGGGGAGATCTACGGATTCCTCGGTCCGAACGGTGCCGGCAAGTCGACCACCGTCCACATGCTTACCACGCTCCTGCCGCCGACCTCGGGCACCGCCCGGGTTGCCGGACTCGACGTCGCCAAGGAGGGTCCGGGTGTGCGCAAGTTGATCGGTGCGGCGCTCCAGGAAGCCGCGCTCGACCCGCACCTCACCGGCACCGAGCACATGCGGCTCCAGACCGCGCTCCACGGCCTGCCGAAAGCAGACAGGATCAAGCGCGGGGAGGAGCTGATCGAACGGGTTGGCCTGTCCGATGCCGCCGGCCGCCGCGTCGGCGACTACTCCGGTGGCATGAAACGCCGTCTCGACCTCGCACTCGCCCTGGTCCACCGGCCCCGTGTGCTGTTCCTCGATGAGCCGACCACCGGCCTCGACCCGCAGAGCCGATCGTCGCTCTGGTCCGAGGTAACCCGGCTCTCGGCCGAGGACGGCGTCACCGTCTTCCTGACCACCCAGTACCTCGAAGAGGCCGACCAGTTGGCCGACCGCGTCGGCATCATCGACGACGGCCGGATTGCCGCCGAAGGCACGCCGGCCGCGCTCAAGTCCGAGATCGGCCGGCCGAGCGTGGAAGTGATGCCACGTGACCCGGACAAGTGCCGGGACTCCGCCGAGATCCTCTCGCAGTTCGGCATCCGCCAGCCGGCGCCGGGCGAGGCCCTCGGCATCCGCCTGAACGAAGGCATCGATGAGCTGGTCGGAATCGTCCGTGCTTTCAACAACGCCAACATCGAGCTGGCCAGCCTCGTCCTCAACGAGCCGACCCTCGACGACGTCTTCCTCGAGAAGACGGGACGCCACCTCGAAGGCGCGGGCGGAGAGCCCGACAGTGGCGAGCTGACGTTGCCGCAGGCCCAAGGCGCCACGGCGTGACGGGAGCCGTTGCCACGGCCGGGGGCCAGTCGCCCCTGCCGATCCAGATGACCGCGATGGCCGGCCGCTCGGTCACGCGCCTCATCCGCCAGCCGGCGGCGATCATCCCGAGCGTCATCTTCCCGCTCTTCCTGCTTGCGGTGAACGCGGGCGGGCTTGACTCGGCCGCGGACATTCCCGGCTTCCCGACCGACTCGTACATCACCTTTGCGATCGCCTTCACCTTCATCCAGGCCGCGATCTTCTCGACCATGAACGCCGGCCAGAGCCTCGCGCAGGACATCGAGAACGGCTTCTTCAGCCGGCTGGTCCTCACCCCGATGCGGCCCTCGGCCCTGATGGCGGGCCAGCTCGCCGGGCTCGTCCTGCTGGGCCAGTTCCAGGCGCTGCTCTACCTCGCGGTCGGCCTCGCTGCCGGTGCCCAATTCGAAGCCGGGTTCGCCGGCTACCTGGTGCTCGCGGCGCTGGTCTCGATCATCTCGGTCGGGTTCGGCGGGATCGGGTTGATCATGGCCATCCGGACCGGCTCCGGCGAAGCTGTCCAGGGAATGTTCCCGATCATGTTCGTGCTGCTCTTCTTCAGCTCGATGGCGCTGCCGCGAAACCTGATCGAGCTGGACTGGTACCGCATCATCGCCACGATCAACCCGGTCAGCTACCTGATCGAGGCGATCCGCAGCCTGTTCATCACCGGGTGGAACGGGGAGGCACTCGCGCTCGGGTTCGGAGTTGCGATCGTCATCGCCGTCGCTTCGATCGTCGTGGCCGCCAGTTCGCTCAAGGGAAGGATGCTCAACTGATGACCGCGTCCTACTTCGCTCCCGCCTGGGCCGTCGCCTGGCGCTACCTCCACAACCTCTACACGAAGCCCGCCGTCCTGATCCCGGGGCTGATCTTTCCGCTGTTCTTCCTCGCAGCTTTCGCCGGCGGCCTCTCGGCGATCAGCGACGCACCGGGCTTCGACTACTACGACTTCACGGCCTTCCAGTTCTGTTTCGTCCTGATCCAGGCCTCGGCGCTGGCGGGCGTGTTCGTCGGGTTCTCGATCGCCGCCGACTTCGAGCAGGGGATGGGCCGGCGGATGATGCTCGCGACCACCCATCGCAGCGCGATCGTGGTCGGTTACGCGATCGGCGCCGCGCTCCGGCTGGGCCTGGTCTGGGTGATCATCACCGGCGTCTCGCTCGCGGCCGGCATGGAGGTCCACGGCAGCGGCCTGAACGTCGTCGGCATCTTCAGCCTTGGCGTTCTCGCGAACGTCGCGGCCCTCCTGTTCTCGGCGGGGATCGCTCTGCGGTTCCGTTCGCTCCAGGCCGGCCCGCTGATGCAGATGCCAGTCTTCATCGTCCTCTTCCTCGCCCCGGTCTACGTGCCGCAGAGCCTCCTCTCAGGGTGGATCGAGCCGGCCGCGTCGGTCAACCCGGTCACGGCCTCACTGAACGCCACCCGCAGCCTGATGGCCGGCGAGCCGAGTGGCGTCCTGCTCGCCTACGTCGTCGCGCTCGGCCTGATCGCCGTCATGGCCGTGTGGGCGATCCGGGGACTCCGCAGCGCCGAAACCTCAGGCTGACCCGGACTTCAGGTTCGCTAGGACCCGGGCAGTTCCGGCAGTGGAGCTTCGAGTTCGGCGCGTGCGGTGTCGGGATCCTCGGCGTTGGCAATGAACATCATCGCGGCCTCGCTGCCGGATGGCAGCATCAAATGGGTCGGTGAAGCCTGCACCTTCTCGATGGAGGACAACCCGGACCAGCTCGCCGGGGTGATCAGGGAGTTCGCGGGGTAGATACGGTTGGCCCAATGTCCAGAGTGATAGTTCGCGAAGTTGAAAACAGAAAAGACCTGAAGAAGTTCGTCAAGGTCCCTTTCCTCGTCCACGAGGACCACCCGGAATGGGTGCCGCCGCTGATCATGGACCGGATGCAGTTCCTCAACCGGGACAAGAACCCGTACTTCGACCACGCCGAAGTCGGGCTCTGGATCGCCGAGGCCGACGGGGTGCCGGTCGGCCGGATCAGCGCCCAGATCGACCAGCGGTGGGACGAGTACCGCGGTGGCAACGACGGCCAGTTCGGCTTCTTCGAGACTACCGACGATGCGGCGGTGGCCGACGCCCTGCTCGACGCCGGCTGCGAATGGCTGGCCGGCAAGGGCCGGGAGAAGGTTTACGGACCGATGGACTTCACGACGAACGACGAGGTCGGGATCCAGATCGAGGGTTTCGGCATCCCGCCGGTGATCCTCGAGAACTGTCACCAGCCCTACTTCCAGAAGCTCGTCGAAGGCAACGGATTCACCAAGGCGATGGACCTCCTGATGTGGCACCTGGAGATGGGCAAGCTCGCCAAGGGACTCGAATTCCACCCGGCGATCATGGAGGCGGCCCAGAAGAGCCTCGACGACGAGGGCATCAGGATCCGCAGCATGAAGAAGAAGGACATGACCGCCGAGGTCATGCGCTTCCACGAGGTCTACAACGAGGCCTGGGGCGACAACTGGGGATTCGTCCCGATCACGGAGGACGAAGCCGGGTTCCACGCGGCAACGCTCAAGCTCGTGCTCGACGAAGACTGGGCGATGATCGCCGAGAAGGAAGACGGCGAAGTGGTCGGGGCCGCCCTGACGCTGCCTGACTTCAATCAGGTCCTGGCGAAGATGAAGGGCCGCATCCTGCCGGCCGGCTGGTACCACTACCTCACCGCCAGGAAGAAGATCGACAGTGTGCGGATCCTCGCCCTCGGCGTGAAGAATGCGTACCAGCACACCGGCGTCGCGGCCGCGCTCTACGTCCGTCACATCCAGACTACCCACCCCGACCGGGTGATGAAGGGCGAGGCCGGCTGGATACTCGAAACTAACGAACCGATGAACCGGGCGCTCGAGGGCATGGGCGGCGAAGTCACCAAGAAGTACAGGATCTACGAGAAAACCCTGTAAATAGCGGTTTCGCCCGGTGGACCCGGAAGTTCCGACCACGGCCACAGGTAATGTTCCCCTCGTGTCCGACGTAGAGCTAGACGGTGAATTGGTTTCCGAGGAGGATGTCGAGGCGGCCCAGGCCGACAACGTCCGTGCCCTGCCCCGGAAGTACGACGAAGCCAAGGACCTCGTTCCCGCGCTTCGCTCGGAAATGACCGCCGCCGCGATCGCCGCGGCCGGCGGAGTCCTCGCCGGTGCGGTCACGGTCGCGGCCGTGCGGGCCGTCACCGGAACCGGGCCGGGGAAGCACCGCGCCCGCAAGATGCCGAAGCGCGGCAAGCCGTCCAACGTGGTGGCCAGCCGTTCCTTCCTGGTCGACGTCCACGTCCTCGGGCGCTAAGCGGGGCCGATGGATCCGATCGAGGTCGAAGTAGGACCGCGGTCACCCTTCAGGCTCCCCCGGCTTACCGGCGGCGACCGCCTGATCAAGGAGCACGGCGCGGGGTTCAAGCGCCTCCTGGTCGACGACGGTGCCGCCACGGTCGTCAGCGTCCGGCAGTCAGGGCCGGGACGCTTCCTGTTCACCGCCGAGGCGATCGACCCCGCGCGTATGACCGGCCCCGGCTCCGACGAGCTCGGTGAGGCCCACGAGGCGCACCTGTTCGAAACGATCAGCCGGGTCCGGTTCGCGCTCGGCTTCGATCTCGATCTGGTCCCTGTCCGTGAACTCTTCGGGAACGATCCCCTGCTCGGGCCAGCGCTCACCGGCCTGTCTCCCGGCCGGCCGCACCGGCGGCCGTACCCGTGGGAAGCGCTGCTCTGGGCGATCACCGAGCAGCTGATCGAATACAAACGCGCCGCCGCGATCCAGCGCAGCATGATCCGGAAGTGGGGGATGAGGCTCGACGATCCCGGCCACTGCACCCGGGGCTTTCAGGACGTGATGTTCACCGTGCCGTCCCCGTCGGTGATCGCCGGGGCGTCCCCGGCCGAACTGGAAGCCTGCGGCCTCAGCGCCCGCCGCGCGATCGCGATGATCAAGGTCGCCACTTCACGGGCGACCGGGCGCACCGATCTGATGGAGAAGGCCGACGACCGGCGTCTCCTGGCGATCCCCGAGATCGGCCCGTGGACGATGGCCTGCCTCGGCCTGCGGGGCCGCGGCGACCCGGACGCGCTGCTCGCCGGCGACCTCAGCCAGGTCAAACTGGTCGGTTACCTGGAAGGCCTCGGGCGAAACGCCGAGGTCGAGGAGGTCGAAGCGTTCTACGAGAAGTACGCGCCGTACCGCGGCCTCGCTGGCGAGTACCTCGTCGCGGAGCACGGCCGCCCGCTCCACGGCCCGGGAAACACGGCCCGGATCAGGATGCAGCAGAACATCAAACGCGCCGCCTGAGCGGCTTGACATGAGGATCGGGTCCTGACGTCTTGATCCACGCTTCG
>JBPPMI010000200.1:0-2021 GCA_051305975.1 Solirubrobacterales bacterium | reverse complement strand
GCTTTCGCGATCTCCCGGGCGAACTCGGCGGGCGCCTGGGCGTCGGACTGGCCCGGGCCGATCTGGTTGAAGACCCGGGCGACCGCGACCGCGATTCCGAAGCCTCGGCCGTACTGGGCGGTGAGCACTTCGGCCGCGGCCTTCGAAGCTCCGTAGGGGGAAGCCGGCCGGGTGGGGCTCGCCTCGGTAAACGGCAGGTCCTCCCTCGACTCCGGCATCCCGTAGACGGCAGCCGAGGAAACCAGGGTCACGTGGATGGCCGGCGCCTGTCGCCGAACCGCTTCCAGCAGGTTGAAGGGCCCGGTCGTATTGGTCAGGAAGGCGCCCTCCGGGTCCTTCCAGCCGGTAACGACCGATGCCTTGCCTGCCGCGACGAGGATCGCATCCGGCCGGACCCGGTCGATGACGTATTCGACCGATGCCGGATCGAGGAGGTCGCAGGGGAAATCCGAGTGCTTGCCGTCGCGCGAAGTGCCGAGTACCTTGAAGCCGGTTTCGGCCAGCCGTTCCGCGGCGTGGCGGCCGATGAATCCGGTCGCCCCGACGACCAGCACCGTCGTGGCGGCCGGAGAATTCAACGCTCTACTCGATCGACCCGATCAGGCGACTACGGCCGGACAGGTCGATGGTCTTCCTCAGGCCGTCGTTCAGGGCAACGGTCGGTTCCCAGTCGAGGATCGCGCGGGCCCGGTCGATGTTCGGCTGGCGCACCTGCGGGTCGTCGGTCGGCAGCGGCTCGAACACGATCGACGAGTCGGATCCGGAAGCCTCGATCACCGAGTTGGCCAGCTGCAGCAGCGTGTACTCGTCGGGGTTGCCGATGTTCACCGGCATGTGCTCGCCGGATTCGGCCAGGCCGATCAGGCCGCGGACGAGGTCGTCGACGAAGCAGAAGGAACGGGTCTGGCTGCCGTCGCCGAACACGGTCAGCGGCTGGTTCTGCAGTGCCTGGCGCAGGAAGGTCGGGATGGCGCGGCCGTCGTGGGCGCGCATGCGCGAGCCGTAGGTGTTGAAGATGCGGACGATCGAGGTGTCGACACCCTGCTGGCGGTGGTAGGCCATGGTCAGGGCTTCGGCGTAACGCTTCGCTTCGTCGTAGACGCCGCGGGGGCCGATCGGGTTGACGTGGCCCCAGTAACTCTCTTCCTGCGGGTGGACCTGCGGGTCGCCGTAGACCTCGGAGGTCGAGGCGAGCAGGAAGCGGGCTCGCTTGAACTTGGCGACACCGAGCATGTGCCAGGTCCCCTGGGCACCGACCTTCAGGGTGTGGAGGGGCAGCCGGGCGTAGTCGATCGGACTGGCGGGCGAAGCGAGGTGATAGACGTAGTCGACGTCACCTTCGACCGTCACTTCTTCCGTGATGTCGTGGATCTGGAAGGAGAAGTCGTCCGAGGTGATGTGCTCGATGTTCTGCAGCGAGCCGGTGTCCAGATTGTCGATGCAGATCACCCGGTAACCCTTGGCCAGCAGCTGGTCGCAGAGGTGTGAACCGACGAATCCGGCTCCGCCGGTAACAACGCAAGTAGTCATAGGCGGCGGATGCTAAATGAAACCGGGGTTCCCTACTCTGGACCTGTGAGGCAGGAATCTTCACGACCGATCCGCGCCGCCCTCGCCATGCTGGTCTTTGCACTGCTGCTCCTGCCTGGGTGCGGTTCGCCTTTCGGCGGAGATGACGAGCCGGTCTGGACCGACGCCCAGATCGTCCCGGAGCTCACGGGAGACCTGAAGGAGCAGTTCCTCGAGGACGTCGCGGTCGCCGACAGTCGCAGCATGCGCCCGCTGGTGTTCGCCAAGGTCGGTGATTCGAACACGGAACTCCGCCAGAACCTCTTCGGGTTCGGCTGTGCCCCGGTCGACTACGGCGAGCACATCGACCTGGAGCCGGTCGTCGAGAAGTTCAAGCTCACCCAGTTTGCTCCGTCGCTTGCCCTCCCGGGCTGCCCGCCAGCCAACTCGTTCTCCCGGAACTCGGCCGCCGTCCGTTCGGGCTCGTTCTCGAACTTCGGTTCGAGCGCCGT
>JBPPMI010000199.1:0-4712 GCA_051305975.1 Solirubrobacterales bacterium | reverse complement strand
GATTCGCTCGGCTCCTTCGCCCGCGCGTCCCTCACCGTGAAGGCGGCGGAACCCGCCCCCGGCAGCGAGCCTTCGATGAACGATCCTTCGTCGGCGTACAGGGCGAAAAGTTTGATCCCCCCGTCGTAGGTATTCCAGTGAAAGTTGGCGTCGACCCCGGTCCAGCCCGGGGGGCTGCCGTCGGATTCGGCATCGCAACTGTCGCTACTTGCTGTGAGCGAGCGGCATCCGGTGATGAAGTTGGCGGAGAACCTGGTCGGTGCACCGGACGATCCCATCTTGCAG
The DNA here is from genome assembly GCA_051305975.1 of Solirubrobacterales bacterium. Lineage (GTDB taxonomy): Bacteria > Actinomycetota > Thermoleophilia > Solirubrobacterales > 70-9 > 67-14. The sequence continues at coordinate 4,427 of JBPPMI010000199.1, read as the reverse complement.
ATGTCCTCGGTGCCGGGGCAGGTGGGAGTGTCGTCATCGGTGATCGGGCTGCGGGTCACGGTGGCGCTGCGGGCCGTTCGGCAGCCGGCCTTGGCCGGGGCCACCGCGTACAGGCGGCCACCCAGGTTCTTGAGCGTCGACCACTGCCACCTCGTCTGGAACCTGCGGGTCTTGCCGCGGGCGACACGAGGGTCCTTGCCGGGGACTACCTTGAAGACCGAGACCTGGCGGGACCGGGCACAGTTCCTGGTTGAACTCTTGACGTAGCCGTAGACGAAGGGCGAGGTGTCGATAGTCACCGTCGCGGCCTTCGGCTCCGCGGCAGCGGCGGGTGAGCCGCCGATCGCGGCGCAGGCCAGACAGGCGATGAAGGCAGTGAGGATCGTGAACGTGTGTTTCATGTTCAGCACGGCGCTTTCTTCATGTAGCCGTACAGAAAGACCTCGACCTGGCCGAAAAAGGTCGACCCCACGTTCTTGAAGTTGAAGTTGAGCGGTCCGCCCTTTTCACCGGCGGCAACGCCGGCGAGATCAGGGGTACACCATCTCGTGGTGCTGTCGTGTGCTTTCGCCGAACGGACCGTGAACTTGTTTGAATTCGGTGCCGGGACGCTGCCTTCGAAGAAAGCGTCGCCTTCGTAGAGGGCGGCCAGCTTGATTCCTCCGCTGTAGGTGTTCCAGTGGAAGTTGGCGTTGCTGCCGGTCCAGCCGGACGGGTCGCCGCGCGAGGCGCCGTCGCAGCTGTCGCTCGACGCGGTGAAGCTCTTGCAGTCCTCGAAGGTGTCGCTGAGGTAGATGGTCGGGTCGTCCTTCGACGCGAGGAAGCACATGTCCCGGGTGCTCGGGCAGGTGGGGAGTTCCTCATCACCGATCGGGGTGCGGGTGACCACCTTGCTCTTGGCGGGCTTGCAGCCAGGCTTTGCGGCAGCGGTTACGTAGAATCGCCCACTCAGGTCCTTGACGGTCGACCACTGCCAGCGCAGCTTGAACTTGCGGGTCGTGCTCCGCGCCACGCGTCTGTCCTTGCCCGGCAGGACCCTGAGAACGGAAACCGTCCGCTTCCGGTCGCACCCCGTCAGGGGACTGTCCACGTAGCCGTAGAGGTACGGCGAGGTTTCCACTGAAATCCGGGCCGGGGCCGTCTTCGCGGTGGCCGGCGTGGCACCGGCAGCGCCGAGCAACCCAAGCATAAGGACTGCCAATACACCCGCAAGTGCCTTCTTCAAAATTGTCTCCCTGGTCTGGTTTCGCGGAAGCCCCTGCCGCCGCTCGCGGCTACTTTACATATCCCGAGAGGCGTTTTCTACCAAGAATTAGGTAAAGCCTTTAGTCAATTTGCGCTGGTAGAGCGGTAAGGTACGGGAATGACTACACGCGACAGTCGGATGAAGCGGGTCTTGCTCCTGACCTCGGCATCTGTGGTTTCGGCCGCGTTACTTTTCGGCTGTTCGGGTGACGATGACTCTGCGAACACCTCAGCTTCCACCACCGGCAACGGGTCGGTCGTCACTGGTTCTGCCAGGTGTGACCAGGCTTCGATGCAGAAGGCAGTGGAGTCCTGGGCCAAGGCAAACGGTAGTGGCAAAGCAACCCTTCCCGAAACCCCGAAGGGTTACAGCTGCGCGGACGGCTGGGCGGTGGCCTTCCCGAACGTCGGATCCGGTGAAGCGGAGGTAACGGTGACCGCCGTATTCGAGGCGGAAGGACAGTTCTGGATCCCCAAGGACCGAACCGAGGTATGTGGCAAGAACGCCTCCCGATCCGAGGTGCCTTCCTCCCTCTACAAGTCCGCCTGCCAGACCAACTAGGTTCCGCGCGTGAGCCGGGACGATTCCGATCTGGTCTGGTCGAGCGACGGCGGAGACTTCCGCAAGTCGCCGGAGAGGTCTGCAAGGAAACCGAACCGCAAGAAGGGTCCTCGCGTGGAACCGGTCGCAAAGGCAGCCCCTGGCACCCGGATGAAGGTGCGTCGGGAAGTCGCCGGTCGCAAGGGAAAGGCCGTCACCACCGTCACCGACATCGGACTGCCCGAGCCCGAACTGAAATCACTGGCCCAGCAACTCAAGAAGCGTTGCGGGGTCGGCGGAACCGCCAAGAACGGCAGGATCGAGCTACAGGGAGATCACCGCGACACAGTCCTGGAGTTCCTGAAGAAATCCGGACACGATGCGGTAGCCGCAGGCGGCTGAACGAAGTACCGGGGGAGGGACTTGAACCCCCGACACGCGGATTATGATTCCGCTGCTCTAACCAGCTGAGCTACCCCGGCAGGGACGGTGAGTCTAAATGATCGCTTCTGGGTTCGGCTTGGTGCGTTTCGTGCTCGAACGGTTCTTTGTCACCCACGTTTCTGAACGGTGTACGTTATTTCTGGTCCGATGTGTAATCTGACCGTCGGCTGCGACTTTCGTGGCGTTCAAACAATTTGAGGGGTATTGATGAAGAACTGGTGGAAACTGATTCTGGCGATGCTGATCGTGCCGGCCGCGCTCGGCCTTACGGCTTGTGGCAGCAGCGACGACTCGGACGATTCCGATGCGCCCGACACGACCCAGAGCGACTCGAACAGCTCTGACGACAACGGTTCCGACGACGGAAACGACAACGACGCCGACGACCAGAGCGACGGATCCGAAGACGGCGATGACAACGACGCTGCCGACAAGACCGAGAGCAAGAAGGAAAAGGCGAACGACAAGCGCGAGGACGAGCTCGACAAGCAGGGCAACGGTCCTGAGACCAAGAAGCAGCAGGAGAAGTACAAGAAAGAGGGCGAAGAGACCGGCCAGTACTACAAGGACAAGTACGGCGACAACTGAGTCATGACGATTGCCAGGGTCTCGATTGATCCGAGACCCTGGCCGTCGTCCCCTTACATCGAGCCTTCGTTGATGGCGTAGGTGTTTCCTTCCGGATCCCGGAACCAGGCAACCTTCATCGAACCGTGCGTGAACACACCGTCGTCATCGGTCGGTGGTCCGTTTGAGCCGTCGTACTTTTCGAACTCGACGCCTCGGGACGTCAGGTCGGCGATCTCCTTGCTTATGTCATCGACTTCCCAGCCGGCCTGGGTGTGGGTCGACTTGCCGGCATTCTCGGCCGAGTTGTAGATCGCGAGGCTCGAATCGCCACCGCACTCGTAAAGGACCATCTCTTCCCCGAGGACTTCCTGCACCCGCAGCCCGACTTTCTCTTCATAGAACTTCCGGGCTCCTTCGAGGTCCGCTACTGCCACCGACGGGCCGATTCTGCAATCACTGAGACTCATTTCCTGCCTCCAAGTTCGCTTTGAGTTCTTCTACCCGTTCAGACCCGTCGCCACCCTTCAACCAATCGGTCAGGCGGGGCGATAGTGGAGTTCGATCATTCCTTCCGGGTGGAGTTTCACGTCGTCCATCTGGAAAGCGTCGAGTACCGGCTCGGTGAACATCGGGATGCCACTGCTAAGTGCTTTCGGGGCGAGGAAGTGGATGATCTGGTCGACCAGGCCGGCCTTGAGGAACTCGGCGAAGAGGACTCCGCCACCGAGCAGCCACACGTCCTTGCCGCCGGCGGATTCCACTATCCGGTCGATCGCGTCGGCCGGTGGTCCGGAGACCGCGCGGATGTCGAAATCCTCGAACTTGCCTTTGTCGAGGTCCTTCGAAGTGAAGACCCATGAGGTCTGGTCCGGATACGGCCAGGTGTCCACTCCCTCGAAGAAATCAAAGGTGCCGGAACCCATTGCGAGGGCGCCGGTCCGTTCCATCAGGTCTTCGTACCCGTGGTTACCGCCGTCGTAGCTGGTGAGCCAGTCGATGCCACCGTCGCTGGTCGCGATGTACCCATCGAGCGTGGAAGCGATGTAGAGGATGACTTTGCTTGACATGCCTCCAGCATATGAACCTTTTCGCCTGCAATAGTGAGCACATGAGCGAAGACCTGAACAAAGCCGTCCGTGCCGTCGTCCGTGACTGCCTCGGCGTGCGGCCTAACGAAGAAGTACTCGTCGTCTGCAACCCCGCGACTCTCGAACTGGGAGAGGCGATGCGGGCCGAAGCCGAGGAGGTTGGAGCGCAATCCGTGCTCGCCGTGATGACCGAGCGCGACTCGCACGCCGGCGAGCCGCCAAAGACGATCGCGGACGCGATGGTCGCCGCCGACGTCCTGCTCGCCCCGACCGTCCAGTCGCTCTCCCACACCGCTGCCAGGAAATGTGCCTCCGAGTCCGGGACCCGCGCCGCGACCCTGCCGGGAGCGACCACCGAGATGCTCGCCCGGGTGATGAGCGAAAATATGAAGGAATTGAGAAGGAGGGGCGGCAAGGTCGCCGAGCTCCTCGACCGCGGCACCGAGGCCCGGATCACCTGTGACCACGGCAGCGACCTCACCCTCGGTCTGGAGGGACGCACGGCGATCCCCGACGCCGGTGAGCTCACGCACACCGGC
>JBPPMI010000198.1:0-3657 GCA_051305975.1 Solirubrobacterales bacterium | reverse complement strand
TTCGGCATCGAGGTCATCGGTGGTCGTGAAGATCGCGCTGATCATCTTCTCCGGATCGAGGCCGTTCCGGCTGATCAGCTCGCTCATGAGTTTTTCGGTCGCAGACAGGATCGCCGGAGACGAGTTCTCGTCTGCCTGGACCGCCCCGCGCACCGCTACGACTTTGGTCGGCTCACTCATGCTCAGCATCTTTCCAGAGCCGGGCCACCTCTTGTTCGTCAAGCAGCCGCGATCGGCCTGAGCCGAGCCGGCCGAGCCGCAAATGGCCGATCGCGATCCTTGTCAGTTCGGTCACTTCGTTGCCGATCGCTTCGGCCATGCGCCGGATCTGCCGATTACGCCCCTCGCGGATCGTGATCTCGATCGCGCAGTCCCCGCTCCGCCTGACCACAGCCGGTGCGGTTGGACCGTCTTCGAGCAGAACACCCTGCTCCAGGTCGCGCAGACCGGCATCGGAGACCGGTCGGCGCAGGGTGACGCGGTAGGTCTTCTCCACTCCATATCGCGGGTGGGTCAGGCGGTTGGCGAGCTCGCCGTCGTTGCTCAGCAGGATGATCCCCGTCGAATCGGCATCGAGCCGGCCGACCGGATAGAGGCGGGCGGAACTGTCGACCAGGTCGACCACGGCAATCCGTTTGCCGGGCTCGTCGGCGGTCGAGATCACGTCGACGGGCTTGTTGACCACCCAGACCTCACGGCCCTCCGGCACGACGGCGTGCCCGTCCACCCTGATGTCCTGGCCGATCTCGACCCCGTGGGCCGGGTCGGTCACCAGCTGGCCGTCGACCCGGACCCGTCCCGCATCGATGATCACCTCGGCCTTGCGGCGCGAGGCGACTCCGGAATGGGCGAGGTACTTGGCGAGGCGCATCGTCCAAACCTACGCGAGCCGGCGATGAGATCGAACGTTGGCAGTGAAATGTCTCGCCGACAGGGACACTTCACTGCCAGTTCGAGGTTGCTACTCCGCCTTTGGGACCGGCCAGTAGCCGGCGAACTTGTAGTTCCCGCCGGCGCCGGGATTGTGGACGAGGTTGATCACCCAGTCGTTCTCCGAGCCTTCGACCAGGTAGAACGCCCAGGTTGCGTTGATGCCGAGCGGCTGCGGTTCGGGCCTCTCATCTTGGACATCCTTGACGAAGGCGGGCCCGAACTTCCCGGAACCGATCGACGTGAAGCCGTCTTCGGTCTCCTTGAACGAACCCTCCTCGTCCGGTTCGAACACCGTGGCGGTCAGAACTTCGGCGTCCCCGTCGGCGAGGGCCGTGACGGCGGCCGCGGCCGTCTCGTCGGCGTCATTGTCCTCCGGGGCCGGGCGCAGCCCGGCGCTGTCATGGACGACGCTGACCGTGGTCTTGAGGTCGCCATCGAGGTCTTCGACGAACATCGTCGGATAATGGGTGTCGCTGGCGACGATTTCTGCCGTACCGACCGGCCCGTATTGCTCGGACTCGACGACCTCGGCATCTGCGAAGTTCTTCGAAGTCGCCTTGCAGGTGGCTTCGTCCCATTCACCCGCGTCGACGTGGAACAGCGCGTTGATGTCATCGCAGTTGCCGGATTTGGTCGCGGCGACCCACGCGTCGGCGGCGTCCGCGACGGTGTTCTTCGGTTCCGCGTAGGTGACGTCGTCGGCGGGTCCGGTACTGGTGAGCTCGGTCTCGATCGGTACATCGGGATTCGAGCAGACCTCGAGGCCCAGTTCCTTTGCGATCTTCTGGCGCTCCTCGTAGATCGGACCACCGAGCTTCTCGAAGCCGGCGTTCACGGCATCGGTGTCATCGGCCTTGGCGTCGGCGACGATCTGCCGGTCGGTCTCGACAGCCTCAGTGACGGCAGACAGGTACGCATCCCAGTCCTTCTGGAGGTCGGCTTCCACCTCGAGCTCCTCGAGGTCGGCGAGCTGACCGTCCGCGATCTCGGTGGTTCCTGTCATCTCGGCCACGACACCGGTGTTCGAGATACCGCGGATTCCGAGATCGTCGTAAAGGAGGTTCGTTTCCGAGCAGATGGCGTCGGCCTGGGCGGCGAGCGCCTCCTGGTCGAGCGGCCCGTCGTCTTCGCTTCCCCCGCAAGCGGTCAGAACGGCGGCGAACGTCATCAGCAGCGCAACGGCGGTCAGCAGCTTCTTCAAGGCATCTCCCTACAGCGGACGTGGACTGGACTCAACTGTTCAGCCCCAGGAAACTATCAAGCGCTGCGGCTACTGATCGGCGCGTTGCTCGCCCGCGGCCAGGAGGCGCTCGCGGATCTCGCGCTCGTCTTCCGGGGTCGGGTCGAACTTGGTCGGATCCGGCAGCGCATCGACGCCGTCCAGACCGAAGACCTTTTCGAAGAGGGCCGAGGTCCGGTAGATCGTCGCGCCGAAACGCGAGCGCCCGGACTCCTCGATCAGGCCGCGTTCGCTGAGACTGGTTACCGCCGATTCCGACGACACTCCCCGGATGCGGGCGATCTCGGGCCGGGCAACCGGCTGGAGGTAAGCGACGATCGAAAGCGTTTCAGCCTGAGCCTGGGTCAAAGGCGGCGTTCTCGGTGCGGCCAGGAGGCGGCGGGCGGCGGTCTCGGCCGACGGGTCGGTGGCGAGGATCAGGCCTTCGCCCACGTGGCGCAGCACCAGGCCCCGGTGCCCCCGCTCGAAGTCCGCTTCGAGAATCCGCACCGCGGCCTGGATCTCTTCGAGTTCCACCTGGCAGGCGTCGGCGAGTTCGATCTCAGCCACCGGATGATTCGAGAGAAAGAGCAGGGCTTCGATGGTGCGGGCGAGCTCAGCGGCCCTGTCGGTGCTCAGCTGCTCTTCGCTCATGCAGTCTCCCTCAGATGGTTCGAACCGGCGACCGACCGGCGGACCGTGATCGGCCCGCAGATCTCGGACTGGTCCCAGGTGGCTTCACCCTTGTTGTAGAGATCGAGGAGGGCCAGGATGGTCACCGCCTGCGTCAGGCGGTCCTCCTCGCCGAACCGCTCGTCGAAGTCGAAGTCCGACCGGTTCATCAGCGCGGTACGAAGGACCGACAGGCGCCGCTGGAGCGACACCGTGGACTTGATGTGGTAAAGGTAGGGTCGCGCGGGCGGCTCGAGCAGGTCGCCCATCGCGGCGGCGAGCTGGTCCGGGTCGTAGACCTTCTCGGCGGTTTCTACCGCGACCCTGCGCAGCTCGAGCGGAAGTGGCGCCGACCGGTACATGTAGCCGCGCTGGCTCTCGAAGTGGTCGGCGAGCACCCGGCCCGCGTCACGGTAGCGGCGGTACTCGAGCATGCGCGCGACCAGTTCCTCGACCGCTTCGGCCGGCTCCATCTCGGAGAGTTCCTCCTCGACCCCGGGGAGCATCAGGCGGGACTTGAGCTCGAGCAGCGAGGCGACGAGCACCAGGAACTCGGTCGCGACCTCGAGTTCCATCTCGCCTTCCCCTTCGAGCTTGGTCACATAGCTCGCCACGATCTCGCCCAGTTCGACATCGAGCAGGCTTACTTCCTCACGCAGAACGATGCTGAGGAGCAAGTCGAAAGGACCGACGAAGACATCAAGGTCCAGGTCGAGGTCCAAATCCAGTCTGGAAGCCACAACAAAAGGGTAGAGGGGCGATCGGTCGGCACTGCCCGGAAAAACCGCTATTTGCGATTTTGCCGGTCGGGGCCTGTCCTCAGGCGAAATCCG
>JBPPMI010000197.1:0-6120 GCA_051305975.1 Solirubrobacterales bacterium | reverse complement strand
ACCCTCGTCGCCCTGTTGGGTCTCGTCGCCTGCGGCCTCACCGCTTCAGCCGCGACGGCAGCCGACGGCGGAGGGCGTTCATTCGTTGTGAAGACCCCGCACGTCGAAGGTCCGGCCAAGTACGACAAGGCATTCGTAACCGCCTACGGCCCGGCCAGGGCGAAGAACGTTCTGATCCTCATGCCCGGCACCTTCGGCGGCGCCGGTGACTTCACGCCGTCCGCAAAGGTTCTGGTCAAACGGGACAGGAACCTCCAGGTCTGGGCGCTCGACCGCCGGGAGCAGGCCCTCGAAGACACCTCGATGTTCGAAAAAGGGATGAAGGGCGAGGCGACCCCGGATGAAGTCTTCGACTACTACCTGAACTTCAACGGCTACAGCCTCGTCGACACGACCGAGATGGACTACGCCCGCAACTGGGGAATGAAGACAGTCCTGAACGACACGAGGGCAGTGGTGAACCGGGCCCGGAAAGCCGGAAAGCGCGTTGCGCTCGGGGGCCACTCGGTCGGAGCTTCACTGGCGATCTCTTACGCCTCCTGGGACTTCAACGGCCGTCCCGGTTTCAAGGACCTCGACGGACTTGTGCTGATCGACGGCGGCCTGCTCGGCAGCTTCGACCCGTACAACCTGCCGCAGGCTAAGGAAGCGATGGCGAAGATCGAGGACCCCGCCGTCGGGCCGTTTTCGCGATTGATCGAAGGCCTGCCGGCCGAGACCGCCGGACTCTTCGCCGGAGTCGGTGGACACTTCGCCAAACGCCTGCCGACCGAGTCCGCGACACAGCTCCAGAATTACATCCTGCTCCCCGACAACCTCAACCCCCCGTACGAGGCGACCAACCAGGGGCTCTTCGGTTACGACTTCGACCGGGACACCTCACCTCCGGAGCTCAGCTCGCTCCACGTGAACTCCGGCAAACTCGCCCCGCAGGGAATCGGGCCCGCGGACTGGATCGACGGTGGCATCACCTCGATCGACACGCTCCGCGACGTCTTCTCGCAGCATCCGGTGAACGCGGTCGACTGGTTCTTCCCGACCCGGATCACCATTGACGCCAACGGTGCCGACCAGATGAAGCAGAACCCGGTCGCCAAGTACCTCGGCCTGCGCCTGAAGCACACCTCGAAGGTGAACCTTCCGTTCTACGTCGTCCAGACCGACGACACCGACGGGGACGTCCTGAAGGGTGCCCGCAACTGGCTGAAGCGCACGAAGACGCCGAAGAGCCAGACCAAGCTGGTCAACGCCGACCCTCAGATGAGCCACCTCGACCCGCTGCTGGCAACGCCTTCGAAGAACGTCTACATCAAGACGGTGACCCCGTTCCTGAAGAAGGCTTTCGCCACGCGCGGCAACCGCAAGAAGTAAAAACTTGCGGCGACATATGATGCGCTGATGCCTCCCGTCAGCGCCCAATACAGCGTCACTGTCCGAGTCGAACTCGATGCCCGCCAGGAGCCTCTCGGCAAACTGACGGCGGCCATCGCGGGTGCCGGCGGTCAGCTCGTAGGCGTAGATCTGGTCCCCGGTGCCGGTGGCGAAGGCAAGCGTGTCCGTGAGTTCACGGTCGACGCGATCGACCAGGAGCACTGGGAACGGATCCTCCGCGGAATCGGTTCGGTCCGCGGTTCGCGGGTCGTCGAATACACCGACCGCACGATGCAGATGCACCGCGGCGGCAAGGTCTCGGTCGAGAACAAGTACCCGCTGAAGACCCGCGATGACCTATCGATGGCCTACACCCCGGGGGTGGCCCGGGTCTGCTCCGCGATCCACGAGGACCGCAGCCTGGCTTTCGAATACACGATCAAGAAGAACACGGTCGCGGTGGTTTCCGACGGCACCGCGGTGCTCGGCCTCGGCGACATCGGCCCGGAAGCCGCGATGCCGGTAATGGAGGGCAAGTGCATGCTCTTCAAGGAGTTCGCCGGCGTCGACGCCTTCCCGATCTGCCTGAGCACCACGGATACCGACGAGATCGTCCGCACGGTCGAACTTATGGCGCCCACCTTCGGCGGCATCAACCTCGAGGACATCTCGGCGCCACGCTGCTTCGAGATCGAGGACCGCCTCAAGGACCTGATCGACATCCCCGTCTTCCATGACGACCAGCACGGCACCGCCGTGGTGTCGATGGCCGCCCTCTTCAACGCCGCCAAGATCATCGGCAAGCCGATCGAGCACATGCGCTGCCTGATGGTCGGCCTCGGCGCCGCCGGCGTGGCGGTCACCAAGATGATGCTCGCGGCCGGCATGACCGACATCATCGGCTGCGACCGCAAGGGCGCGCTCTCCACCACCCGCGAGGACTACGAATCAGGCGACATGACCGGCATCAAGCGCTGGTACGCCGAGAACTCGAATCCGAACCACATCCTCGGCCAGCCGGACGACGTGATCGAAGGCTGTGACATTTTCGTCGGCCTCTCCGGTCCCGGCGTGATCCAGGCCGATTCACTCGCGAAGATGAACGACGACGCGATAGTCTTCGCCATGGCCAACCCGACCCCGGAAGTCATGCCCGAAGAGGCCGCCAGGTATGTGCGCATCATGGCTACGGGCCGCTCGGACTACCCGAATCAGATCAACAACGTGCTCTGCTTCCCCGGCATCTTCCGCGGGGCCCTCGACGCCGGCGCGCCGCAGATCACCGAGGAGATGAAGCTCGCGGCTGCACGCGGCATCGCGGAAGTGGTCAGCGACGACGACCTCTCCGAGGACTACATCATCCCGTCGGTGTTCGACCGCGACGTGGCCCCGAAGGTCGCCGAAGCCGTGGTTGCCGAAGCGAAACGCTCAGGCGCCGCCCGCTTCGACGTCGAAACCGGTTCCTTCGCCACCCTCGGCAGGTAGGGTCTCGCCGCCTTGTATCCGCGCGAAGCGTGGATCAAGACGTCAGGACCCGATCCACATTTCAGCCTTCGTAGTGCCCGGGCCAGTCCTCGTACGGGATCCTTGTGGTCTCGAGGATCTCGCCGATCGCCGACCAGGCGAACGGTCCACCAAGGCGGGCCAGGGGTTCGAGCTTCTGAATGTCGGGGCGGCCGTCGGTCAGGACGGCTTCGTCGATCGCGACATGTCTCAGCCGTCCGAACACGACGACTGAGCCGCCGCCGAAGTCCTTCGTACCTTCGGTAGTGCACTCGAGTGCGACCGGTGAACTCACCACCCGCGAAGGCTTGACCGAAGCCGACGGTTCACGCTCGAGTCCGACCGCTTCGAACTCGTCGACCTCGGGCGGAAAGTTCGTGCCGGTGGCGTTGACCTGCTCGAAGTTGGCCCGATTCGCCAGGTTGACGACGAACTCGCCGGTCTCGACCGCGTTCCGGAGCGAGTCCTTGTGGCCGACCGAGGTGAACTGCAGGATCGCCGGGACGGCGCTCGCGACGGTGAAGAGCGAATGCGGGGCGAGATTCTCGACCCCTTCGGCCGAGATCGTCGAGACCCAGGCGATCGGTCGCGGGACTACGACCGAAGTCATCATTGCGTAGAACTTCATGCCCTGCTCCTCGTCGTAGGGGATCTCTTGTCTCACGACGGGTGACAGTACCGGCAGGAGCACGCCAGGTCAGAAACTGGCGAGGCCCCAGCCGTAGATGACTTTGTCCTTGCGGTCGGCCGTCACCCTGTTCCTTCGTGCGGCCGGCCCCGTCGTTACCGTGTCGCGCACGCCGTTCCTGCTGTTCAGGATGTTGCGGCCTTCGCGTCCGAGCAGCGACGATTTGCCCTGCTGGGCCTTCATGCGTTTGCCCAGGGTCAGGCGGTCGTTGTGGAAGGTGCCTTCGAGCTTCTCGATAGTGGGGCTGATCTTCAGCTTGTTCTTGCAGTTGCCCTTCATCCACCTCGCGTAGCCGCCGGCGATGTCTGCTTCTACCCCGCGGTCTGCGCCGGCGAAGATCGTGCTGTCGGTGTTGTCGCCACCGATCGCCTCGCCACCGGAGCAGGGGTTGTTCACGTGGATGCCATCGCCGCCTTCGCCGCCGATCGCGGTGACATTGTCGTTGATGTAAAGCACGTCGAAGTTGCCGCGGCCCTCGAGCCGACTCCCTGAACTCCGGCCGATCGAACTCGAGATGAAGTCCTTGCTCGGCCCGCCGACGATGTGGTTCTTGCCATCCCCGCCGTTGATGGTCGTGGTCACGTTCCTGGGAATCGACCCCTCGAGGGAGATATCGTCGCCGCCGTCGTTGCCGTAGAGCAGCATCCCGTTCAGGGTGTTGATCCCCGCCGGGCAGTTGAAATTCGAAATCGATTTGCCCGTCGGAACGCAGAGTCCGGCTGGAACCGCGCCACCGGGGACCGACACCCGGTAGATCCCCCTCCCGTATCCGACCGATACCCGGTCGGCGGAACGGCTTCCGATCAGGGTCAGTACCCCGCCTTCATTGATGTCGAGGAGGGGAAGCCTGGAACCGGTGTCCCCGGGAGATTGACCGTTGCAGTTGCTTGAAGTGGTGAAGCCCCGGCAGGCGTTGGTACCCAGTCCGCCGTCCCCGAGGTCGCCGTCACCTCCCTGCCCCACCAGCTCATCGTTTCCGAGGCCGCCCTCGATCACGTTGCGCTGGCCGTCGGAGCCCATGACCTGGTCCTCGAAGGCAGATCCGATCACGTTCTCGAGGCCCTTCAGCTTGTAGGTGGTCTGACCGAGAGAAGAGTGCGGCGGTTGCTTGTGATTTCCGTTGGGCAGCCCGAACGCGGGACTGTCCGACAGATTCACCGTAACGCCTGACAGTCCGCCGACCCCACGATTGCCGGCGGGTGTGTGCGTGGCGTACGAAATTGTGTCCGTGCCCGAACCGCCGTCGATGTTGGCGAGGCCCTTGGAAGCCGTGACGATCAGGTCGTCACCGCCGAAGCCGCGGATCTTCTTGATGCCCGAGTTGGTGAGCAGGACGTCGTCGGCATCGGTGCCAAATGACCAGTCGTCACCTTCGCCGCCGTCGACGTAGGCGGGTCCGTTGGTCGGATATTCGTTGCCGCGCATCCGGTCGTTGCCCTGCTCGCCGAAGATCCGCTCCAGCCGTCCGTCGTCGGTCCGGCCGCCGTTGAACCAGATGAAGTCGGTCCCGCCGCTCCCATGAACGTCGGATACCGCGTTGCCGAGGCTGTAGATGCGATCCGAGCCGGTGCCGCCGACGAGGCGGTTGCGGTCACCCGAATAGTCAAAGATGCGGTCGTTGCCGCCGAGTCCGACGATCGTGTCGCGATCCGGGGCACCGCCGGGATTCTTCTTGGGGCCGCCGTAGAGAAAGTCGTGGCCCCTGGCACCGACGATGCGGTCGTTGCCTGGTCCGCCGAACGCCCGGTTCTTGTTGCTCTTCTTATGCAGGACGATCCGGTCGTCGCCGGGACCGGCATCGGTGAGGGACCGTCCTTTGCCCGCACGGATGACCTGGCGGCCGCCGGCGGCGCAGATCCGGCTGTACGGCTTCGCAATGACGGTCACGTTCCGGCCGGAGACGAAAGTGACGTCCTTGAACTTGAGGCGGACCGTTCCCCCGTCGCCCTTCACCACACGGTTCACTTTCTTGCCGAAGCACTGCTTGGCCTCGGCCGATCCGCCGGGCACGAAGACGAGTGCGCAGAGGGCGATCAGCACCGATGTGCCGATTGACCTCTGAACTTTGCTGGTGGTCGGGTTCCCTGCCCTCACCGGTGAATCACCGCCTTCGTTGTTAGAAACTCGCCAGGCCCCAGCCGTAGATGACCTTGTCCTTCTTGTCCGCAATTACCGTATTGGCTCGGGCGGCCGGACCCGTTGTCACGGTGTCCCGAATCCCGTTCTTGCTGTTCAGGATGTTGTTGCCTTCGCGCCCCAGGAGAGAGGACTTGCCCTGCTGCGGCTTCATGCGCTTGCCGAGGATCAACTCGTCATTGTGGGAGGTTCCTTCCAGCTTCTCGGTGTTGCTGTCGATCTTGAGAGGATCGGCGCAGCCGCCGCTGGTCCAGCGGGCGGACCCGCCGGCGAGATTGGCGTACACGCCCCGGTCGGCGCCGGCGAAGATCGTACTGTCGGTACCGCTGCCTCCGTCCGACTCGCCGCCGGCGCAAGGGCTCTCTACGTGGATGCCGTCCGTGCCGTTCCCTCCGCGGGCGATCACGTTGTCATTGATGTAG
>JBPPMI010000196.1:0-6214 GCA_051305975.1 Solirubrobacterales bacterium | reverse complement strand
GGTCCACGTTGCTGACTATCGCATCGGACTTCGCGCCCTTTTTGGCCCGGGGTCCGCGGACCAGCAGTTCGACTCCGGAAGCGGGCTCGTGCGGCAGGAACTTCGACTTGCCGAAGCGGTGTTCCCCCAGAAAATAGCCGTGGTCGGAGAAGACCATTATGTAGGTGTTGCCGAGGCGTTTCTCCTTCTTGAGGGCCGTGACGATCCGGCCGACGCCGTCGTCCATCGCCCGCAGGGTCTCGAGCTGCGCCCTGTACCGCTTCTCGATGCCCGCCACCTTCCGCTGACTGAGCTGACCATTGCCGTTGCGGAGTACCGCCGGCTTGTCGTCGATGTTCCGCTCGTTGAAACCGGGTGGCTTGGGCAGCTTCGTCTTCGCGGCCGTGCCGGTGTACCGGCGGGCGGGTTCCGGCCTGGTGCTGCCGGAGGAACCGTCATGCGGCGCTTCGTAGTCGACCTGCATGTACATCGGTCGGCCCTTCTTCGCCTGCTGGATAGTGCGCACCGCCCTGGTTGTGAGCACATCGGTGGAGTAGTTGCATTCGAGTTTCACGTCGGGGCACCCGAGCGGGTCCTTGTTCCGGTTCAGGCGGTAGTCGGGATTCCCGAAGGGGCCCCTGATGTTCCCGTTCACGTTGAGCCGGTAGCCGTAGTACCGGTTGACCTTCTCCGGGGTCCAGGTAGTCGCCCACTTGTCCCAGCCCGGCGGAACGGCTTTCTTGTTGTAACCGGACTTCTTGCCGTAGTGATTGATGAAGTCGCCGAAGTGCGACGTGAAGTAGCCGGCTCGCCGCAGCGACACGGCGAGGTTCTCGGAGAGGACGCCCCTCAGGCTGAGTCCTCTGGCTCCTCCATGGTCACCGCTGTTCCGCGGCAGGCCGTTCGTGTGCGAGTACTGGCCGGAAAGCAAGGTCGCCCGCGAGGGAGAACAGAGCGGAACCGAGCTGTAGTAATTGGTGAACTCGACCCCCCGCTTGCCGATCAGGTCGAGGGTGTTCGGCATGACCCGGGCCTTCTTGCCCTTCTTGTCGACCGCGATCGCGCGCATCGTGGCCGCTGTCTGGTCGTCGGCCTGGATCAGCACGAAGTTCGGGCGCTTCGCCGAAGCCATCTCCGGTGCCCGGCAAACGGCCATTGCGAACAGCGCCATCAGGAAGATGGCGCTGAATATCACTGCCTGGGTGTGGAAGGAGGGTCTGGGGATAGACATCTGAGGTGTTGCGGGGCAGGTGGGCTACCACTCTGGAACACGGTTCCTGCCTGTAGTTGCGCCGGGCAAAGCAGTTGAGGCGGCTCACAGAACATAGGATCCGCTGCCGGTGTCAGAACAAGTGGAGAAAGAAACGGCGTGGAAAGCGCCCTCGATTCTATTGGGTGGTGGGCACCTGGCTGCCCTCTGGGCACTCGCGGTGGTGCAGCCGTTGCTCAGCCTGCTCGGGTCGAACCCGGATTTCTTCGTCGCCCGCGACAACACCGGCGGCCAGATCGTCCTTTTCGCACTGATCGTCACGTTCGGCCCTCCGCTCGTCGCCACCGGCATCGAGGCGCTGCTCGCCCTGATCAACGGCAAGGCCCGCTGGGCTTTCCACCTGGTGCTGGTGGCCCTGCTGTTTGCCTTGCTGGTGATCCAGGTCTTCAAACAGGTGGCAGATGGTCCTGCCACTCCGATGATCGTGGTCGCGGTTCTCGCCGGGATCGCGCTCGCCTGGTTCTACGGCTACGGGAAGTTCCTCCGCTCCCTGACCGACATCCTGATCCCGGCGCCCGTCATCATCCTTGCCGTCTTCCTGTTTTTCAGCGATGCTTCGGAGCTGACCACGTCATCGAACGAGGTCGAGGCAGCCGAAGTCTCGATCGGGAACCCGGCCCCGGTCGTGATGCTGGTCTTCGACGAGTTCCCGGTCGGTTCGCTGATGACCCCGGGACACGACGTCAATGCGAAGCGCTTCCCCCACTTCGCCGAACTCCAGGAAAAGGCGAACTGGTACCGGAACACGGTCACCGATGCCTCGTACACGGCGATCGCCGTCCCGTCGATCCTCACCGGCAAATCGGCCGATCGCGACAGCCTGCCGACCGCCGCCGACCACCCGGACTCGATTTTCACGCTCCTCGGGGGATCCTATGACGTCCACGGGGTCGAGCCGATTACTCATTTGTGCCCTCCGTCGCTCTGCGAGGAACAGGAGGAGGACAAAGCCGGTACGACCGAAGCCGTCTCCGACCTCTTCACCGACCTGAAATACGTGTCGGCCCACCTGAACCTGCCCGAGGACATGTCGGCCAGCCTGCCCGACATTTCCCAGAGCTTCCAGGGCTTCGACAACGGGGCGCCGAGCGAATCGATCGAGAGAGGCCGGGCCCGGCAGTTCGTGCGCAACCAGCTCGACACGCGGGATGTCGATTCCACGTTCAACGCCGAGGGTGATGTGGACGTGATGCTCACCAACCGCGCAGCCGCTCCGGACCGCACCCTCGACTTCGCGCACGTGGAGGAGCCGCACTACCCCTGGACCCACTATCCCGACGGTCTCCGATACTCGGAATCCAGCGAAGACTTCCGGGGCTTCATCAGCGAAACCGAGTGGCTCGACGACGGATACCCGACCGACCGGGCCCGGCAGGCCCATCTGCTCGAAGTCGGTTTCGCCGACTACCTGCTCGGCAGGGTGATGGACCGGGTAAAGACCGACGGCCTCTGGGACGAAACGCTGTTCGTCGTCGTCGCGGACCACGGAGGAGCGATGACCAGGGGGATACACCGTCGTGAAGCGAATCCGGAGACGATGGGGCAGATCGCCATGGTCCCGTTCTTCGTCAAGGCGCCGGGCCAGAAGCGTGGCCGGGTGATCGACCGGGTCCAGTGCGTCACCGACATCCTGCCGGCGATCGCGCAACGACTTGAGATCGACGTGCCTTGGGAATCGCCCGAATGCAACCGCAAAGAAGTCGAGCTCGACAACGGGTCAGGACCGACGGTGACCCTCCCGATGGACGAGGTTCTCGAGCAGCGGGACGCCTATATCGCCGTTCTCAGTGACCTGTTCGGCGGGAACACCGGGTACGACGACGTGCTGAAACTCGGACCGAACAAAGACCTGATCGGGACCGGATCGCTAAACATCGCACCCCCGGAGGACGGCTCTTCCGGATCCCCCGAAGTGAGCGGAGACCTCGTTACCAACCTGCAACCGAACATCCCGCTGAATCCCGTGCTCCGCCAGCGCGGGGTGCTGACGGGAGTCGACGAGGGGACACCGCTCGCGGTCTCCGTGAACGGGGAGATCGCGGCAGTAGGGCAGGCCTACCGCGATCACAGCCGGACCCTCTATTCGATCCTCCTCCCGCGGAAATCGCTCCGGCCCGGACCGAACGACATCCGGTTGCTACGGGTCGACCGGGACGCAGGCGGCACGAAGCTCACGGAGCTCTGGTCGAGTGCTGGTTAGGTCGTTGCCAGCTCGGTCTGGCTATAGAATCGCCAGTTCGTGAGTGATGCAACGAAGGCTGGCGAAGCACCGCCGCGACCTTCCCTTCTCCTGGGAGCCGCGCATCTGGCTGCTCTCTGGGCGCTCGCCTTCCTCCAGCCGATGCTTTCGCTGCTCGGCAAGAACCCCGAGTTCTTCGTCGCCCGGGGCAATACCGCCGGGCAGATCATCGTCTACAGCCTGGTCCTCGCTTTCGTTCCGCCCCTGATCGGTCTCGCCCTCGAGGCCCTCGCACAGCTCGTGAGCCGGAACCTCCGCTGGGGTCTTCACCTGCTACTGATGACCCTGGTCGGGGCGTGTTTCCTCCTCGAGGTGCTGAAGGATGCCTTCGACTGGCCTGCCGGGGTGCTCATCGGGGCCGCCGTCGTACTGGCTGCCCTCGGCGTCTACGCATATTCCCGATGGCGCTTCCCGCGGGCCTTCATGGACATCCTGACCGTCGCCCCGGTGGTCGTCCTGATCATCTTTTTCTTCTTCACGAGTACGTCCCGGCTGGTTCTCCCCCGTGAACAGCCGGACCCGGTCGATGTCACCGTCAGCAATCCGGCACCGGTAGTGATGGTCATTTTCGACGAATTCCCGACCGCCTCGCTGATGAACGACGACGGAGAGATCGACGGCACCCGGTTCCCTGCATTCGCGGACCTCGCCTCTGATTCGACCTGGTACGAGAACGCCACCGGCTCGGCTGCCTACACCCCGCTGGCGGTCCCGTCCATCCTGAGCGGCGAGGTCCCGGACCAGGAGAACCTGCCGATCGCCTCGGACTATCCGCACAGCGTCTTCACCCTGCTCGGCAAGTCGTACGAACTCAAGGTGATGGAATCCGCGACTCAGATCTGCCCGGAGGACCTCTGTCCTGACTCAGGCCTCGGATCCGACGACGCGGAGCTCGGGGACCTCTTCTCGGACCTGAACGTCGTCTCACAGCACCTGCTCCTGCCCGATTCGATGCGTCGCGACCTGCCCGACGTGTCGGCCACTTTCTCGGAGTTCACGGATGAGACGGCCGACCCGGAAGATTCCGGGCTCGTGGAAGAGGAGACCGGCACGGGGGTCACCGGCGACACTGGACTCACGGGAGCTTCCGGAGCCACAGGCGAAACCGCCGAACCGGTCCCGGTCGAACGAACGGGCCAGGGCGCAGCCCGCCGGCTCGGGCGGCTCTTCGCCGAGAGTTCCACCGTCGACGAGTTCGAGCGAATCAACGAGTTCACCGACAACCTCGAACGTGGACAGCAGGAGACGCTCGACATGATCCACGTCGAAAAACCGCACTACCCCTGGCGGCACCTGCCGAATGGTCAGCGATACAGCAACCTGACCGGCGAGTGGTCGGGTCTCCTGCCCAACGACGGACCCTGGATGGCGCCTCCGAAGATCGTCGACATCGCGATGCAGCGGCACCTGCTCGAAGTCGGGTACACCGACACCCTGCTCGGACTGATCACCGACCGGCTGAAGGAACAGGGCCTCTGGGAAGACTCCCTGGTCGTGGTCACGGCCGACCATGGCGCCGCGTTCCAGACCCGGGTCCCGCGCCGCGCCGCGGTCCGCGAGAACATGGGAGAGATCGCTTCCGTGCCGCTCTTCATCAAGGCCCCGGGACAGAATGGCCCCGAGGTCGTGACCGAACACACCTGTTCGACCGACATCCTGCCCGAGATCGCGAACCAACTCGAGATCGATTTTCCCTGGGACGTGGCCGACTGCCCCGAGGACCAGGTGACGGTCCTGAACTCGCCGAACGGCGAGGCCACCATCAACTTCGACGCGATGCTGAAACAGCGCCGTCGGCTGGTCGACCGCATCGAGCGGGTGTTCGGCACCGGAGTGGGATTCGGGCCGACCTACCGCTTCGGTCCGAAGAAGGACCTGATCGGAACGAGGGTGACCGCCCTGAACGCGATCGGCAAACGCAGCGGCATGCGGGCCAGCCCGGAACGCCCGAACGCGGTCAAGCAGTACGACCCGACGTCCCCTTCGCTCCACGGCCTGCTCCAGCGCGGCTACCTGGACAAGATTCCCGAGAACCGGGTGCTCGCCGTGGCGGTCGACGGTGTGATCCAGGCGGTGGGCTGGACCTTCAAGGACGGGCTCGGCTACGGGCCGGGTTTTTCGATCCTGCTGCCGCCGGAGTCGTTGAAACGTGGCTTCAACCAGGTCGACATCTACATGCTGAAGGGTGGCAGGAAGATCCAGCTGGTCCACGACGGCTCCAAGCCACTGCCGGAGGAATAGATGGGGCCGGAGACACCCCTTCGCATCGCCGCGCCGACCGACCTGACCGCGGTCACCGGGCTGGTCGGCGGCTTCCGCGACTTCCTCGGATCCGAAGGACCGAGCAACGCGGAGCTGGAGGTCACTATCGCTCGGCTGCTGGACGATCGCACCACCGAGTTCCTGCTGATCGGCGAGCCCCCGGTCGGCTTCGTCCAGCTCCGCTTCCGGCTGTCGGTCTGGACCGGAACCGAGGATGCCTGGCTGGAGGACGCGTACGTCGACGAGAGTGCGCGGGGCGAAGGCCATGGCCGGACCCTCGTCGAAGCGGCGATAAGCCGGGCCCGTTCCCGGGGCTGCAGGCGGATCCAGCTCGACGTGAACACTGACAACGCCCCGGCGGTCAAACTCTACGAGTCCCTCGGATTCGCGCCGATCCACAATCCGGCGAAATTCGGTGACTCCCCCGACTTCCTCTTCACCCTGGGTTTGCCCTAGCCGAGGGG
>JBPPMI010000195.1:0-2448 GCA_051305975.1 Solirubrobacterales bacterium | reverse complement strand
GCCTACATCGGGCCGTATACGTCGATTGGGAAAAACGTGTCAGTGAGGCGTTCAGAAATCGAACATTCGATTTTGCTGGCCGGAGCAACGGTGGAAGACCTTGGAACACGGATGGAAGCGAGTCTGCTTGGCCGTGATGTGAAAGTCACCCGCGGAGACGGAATGCCACGCACGCTTCGCCTTTTGATGGGCGACCGATCAGAGATTGAGATCGTCTGATGAAGGTGCTGGTCCTCGGAGCCCGCGGGATGCTCGGCTCGGACGTGTTGCGTGCGGCGGCTGACGCCGGCCACGAGGTGCGCGGATTCGGCCACACCGAGCTGGACATCACCGACCCTGAAGCCTTGAAGAGGCGGTTTGAACTCGACCGGCCCGACGCAGTCGTCAACTGCGCCGCATGGACCGACGTCGATGGTGCGGAGGACGACCCCGAAGGCGCGCAGCTGGTGAACGGCACCGGTGCCGGCAACGCCGCCGCCGCCGCAGCCGCGGTCGGAGCCAAGATCCTCTACATCTCGAGCGACTACGTCTTCGCCGGCGATAAGGGTGACGACTACGTCGAGTCCGATCAGACCGGCCCGATCTCCGTCTACGGCGCGTCGAAGCTTGCCGGCGAGGTCGCCACGGCCACCGCCAACCGGCGCTCCATGATCGTGCGATCGTCCTGGCTGTTCGGCATCAACGGACCCAACTTCGTCAATACTATGATCCGCCTTGGGGAATCGCAGGGCCAGGTGCTGGTCGTCCACGACCAGGTCGGCTCTCCGACCTACACCTGGCACCTCGCCTACGGTGTCGTGCGCCTCCTCGATTCCGACGAATACGGCATCCACCACATGGCAGCCGCGGGCAGCTGCTCGTGGTACGAGTTCGCCAAGGAGATCTTCCGGCTCTCGGGAATGGACGTCGTTACCCTCTCGGCCACGACCGAGATGTTCGGGGCGAAAGCCCCGCGTCCGGCCCGGTCGGTCCTGGTGAGTGCCAACGAGCACGCGATCCAGCTGCCCTCATGGCAGGATGGCCTGGCGAGCTTTCTCGCTCAGAAGAAGAGTGCAGAGAGTCCCGCGCGGGACTCCCAAACGGAAGGCGGCAAGTGAAGCTCCTCGTAACCGGAGGCGCCGGTTTCATCGGCTCCAACTACGTCCACCACCACCTCGAGAACAATCCGGACGACCAGATCGTCGTGCTCGACAAGATGACCTACGCCGGACGGACCGAGAACCTCGAAGGTCTCCCCGAGGGCAGCTTCTCGCTGGTCGAGGCCGACATCTGCGACCGCGAGACGGCCCGTCGGACCGTCGACGGTTGCGACGCGATCGTCAATTTCGCTGCCGAATCGCACGTCGACCGCTCGATCGAGGCTCCGGGCGAATTCATAACGACCGACGTGTTCGGCACCTACGTGCTGCTGGAAGCGGCGCGTGACGCCGGCATCCGCCACCTCCAGATCTCCACCGACGAAGTCTACGGCTCGATCGAGGAGGGTTCGTTCACCGAAAGTTCGCCGATCGACCCCTCTTCGCCGTATTCGGCCTCGAAAGCGGGTGGCGACATGATCGTCTCCGCCTTCAACCACACCTATGGCGCCGACAGCCTGATCATCCGCGCTTCGAACAACTACGGCCCCAACCAGCATCCGGAGAAGCTGATCCCGCTGGTCGTCCTGAACGCGCTTCACGGCGACCCGATCCCGGTCTACGGCGACGGGCTGCAGGTCCGCAACTGGCTCTTCGTCCGCGACTTCTGCAGCGCGATCGACACCGTGCTCGCGCAAGGCGAGGCCGGCCAGGTCTACAACGTCGGCGGGCCGGACGAGAAAACCAACATCGAGGTCGTGAAGACGATCCTCACGATGGCGGGCCAGGACGAATCCCTGATCACCCATGTCGAGGACCGGCTCGGGCATGACCTCCGGTATTCCCTCGGTTCCGAGAAGACGAAGGGTCTCGGCTGGTCGGCCGCGGTCTCTTTCGAAGAGGGCATCGAACGCACCGTCAACTGGTACCGGGACAACCGGGAGTGGTGGGGTGCCCTCCGTTCGGGCGAGTACCGCGAGTACTACCAGAAGCAGTACGGCACAAAACTCTCCGACTGATGGCCCGCCGCATCGAAACGAAACTGGACGGACTCGTCCTGGTCGAGCCTGACGTACATGGGGACGAGCGCGGTTTCTTCGTCGAGACGTTCAGTGCCGACGCCTGGCGGGAGATGGGGGTCGATACCGAGTTCGTCCAGCACAACCACTCGCGTTCCGGCAAAGGCACTCTCCGCGGTCTCCATTTCCAGACGTCGCCCGGCCAGGCCAAGCTCGTGCGCTGCCCGCGCGGCAGGATCTTCGACGCCGCCGTCGACCTGCGGAAGGGCTCACCGACCTACGGCCAGTGGGAGGGTTACGTGCTCGATGACGAGAACCACCGCCAGCTCTTCGTCCCGGTCGGCTTCGCCCAC
>JBPPMI010000194.1:0-9711 GCA_051305975.1 Solirubrobacterales bacterium | reverse complement strand
AACTTCGCCTGATCCTCAACAACATCCCCGACACCGTATCGGTCCAGGGGCTCGACTACCGCTACTGGCTGATCAACGACGCGTTCACCGAACGTTTCGGAGTCAACCGTGAGGACGTGCTCGGACGCCTCGACGAAGAGGTGCTCTCGCCGGAAGCGATCGCCCAGGACCGGGCCACGCACGCCAAGGTGATCGATACGGGAAGCAAGGTCCAGCAGGAAGAGACAGTTCCCGTCGGTGGGGAGGACCACACGTTCCAGACGGTGAAGTTCCCGTTGCGAAACGGCGTGGGTGACATCTACGCGGTCTGTGGTGTCTTCAACGACGTCACCGATCGCAAGCGCCGCGAGTTCGAACTCCAGGATCGTCTGGAATGGACCGAACGCATCCACTCGAGCCTCGCCGAGGAACGACTCGTCCTGTACGGCCAGCCGATCATGGACCTGGCTACCGGGGACGTAGAACAGGCGGAGCTCCTGGTGAGGATGAAGCACCACCAGAACCCGCATGTCCTTGTACCACCGGACGATTTCCTGCCGGCGGCCGAACGTCTCACCCTGATCTCCCTGATTGACCAGTGGGTCGTCAGCAAGGCGATCGAGCTCGCCCACGACCACCGGGTGGAGATCAACCTCTCCGGCCTGACCATCTCCGATTCGCGGCAGGTCGCCGAGATCGAGCGCAAGGTTGCCGAGAGCAATGCCCCCCGCGAGAACATCATCTTCGAGATCACGGAAACGGCGGTCGCGGAGAATCTGCTTTCGGCCCGCCACTTCGCGGAGCGTCTGCGTCAGATCGGCTGCCAGTTCGCGCTCGATGACTTCGGGGTGGGATACGGCACCTTCACCTACCTGAAGCACCTGCCGGTCGACTATCTGAAGATCGACATCGAATTCGTCCGGGATCTGGTCCGCGACGAGACCAACCGGCAGATCGTCAGCTCGATCGTGGGCGCGGCCCGGCTCTTCGGGATGAAGACGGTCGCCGAAGGGGTCGAAGACCGGGAGACGCTCGACCTGCTGACCACTATGAAGGTCGACTTCGCCCAGGGGTTCTGGATCGGCCGGCCGAAACCCGTCAGTGAGCTCTGGCCTGAGCCAGAGCCAGCCATGTTGACCAATTGAGGAGATCATGACCCGCGAGAAAGAAAAGAAGAAGCCGGAAAGCGACCTCGGCCCCGAGCAGAGCCTGGTCGACCTCGAACAAGTCCTGGCCGACCGTGGCCAGCTACTCGGTGACCGGGATCAGGCACGCGTGGATGTCGAGCAGTCCGAGCTGGACGCCGAACGCAGCAACCTCGGCTCCGACGAGTTGACTCCGGACGCCCGGTTCGACGACCGGCAGGCGAGGCTCGACCGCAGCCAGGCGACCGAGGACGCGCAGCAGGAGGCGCTCGACCATTCCCAGACCGCCCGGGACACCCATCAGGACGCGATCGACGAGCAGCGGGCCATGAACGCGCTGCCGGTCGCCGAGCAACCGCTGCCAAAGACCTCGAACACGCAGAAGGAAGCCGCCCGCGAGCGGGCGGGAGCTACCCGTTCCCGGGCCGAGGCCGCGGTCCTGCGGGCCCAGGCCAGCCTGGTCCGGGCCGAAGCCGCAGAGAGAAGGCTGCAAGAGCTCGGATGAACTTCGCGGCCCGGCGAGGCAGAGGTGGATCACTGGCTCCTCTGGAGTGCCCGGTCAGACGGGCATCAGGTCTACACCGTCGCCAAGGACATCACCGGACGGGCGGTGCCCGAAAGGGTCGATGCTTACCGTGAGGGAGTGGTGCGCCTGACCTTCACCGTGAACCTGAACGAGCGCTGGTTGCCGGAAGGGTCCGCGGCTGTCACCTGAAGGGCGGCGGTCAGCTTACGGCCGTTCCGGACCAGCTTGCGGGCGTTCCTCAGGGCCTTTGGTTTGAGGCTCAGCACGATCTTGACCTTCTGGTTCGCGGCCGCGACCCGTGATGCCGCCGTGTACTTGAAACCGAGGGCTTTCTTATTGCCGCGGCGCTTCGCTTTCAGGGTACCCTCGCCACTGACCGTGCATTTCTCCGAGCAGGTGGCGAAGAACGAGATATTCCGGCCGAGGCGCTGGCCTTTCGAATCGAGGGCGAGGTCCGGCTTCGTGGAATCGACAGGAGGGTCCGGCGGGTCCGGTGGCTTGACCACATGGGGGCAATCGGACGTGGCCGACTCGCCGGCCGCGATCCGGAAGACGGTTCCCTGGGACATCAAATAGCTGCACCCGGTGCTGTCCTCGCCGAACGAGATGAGCGAACTGCCGACGCTCACGCCGGGGTCGACCGGATCGCCACCCGGCACCGAGAGGTTCAGTGTCCTGAGGTTCGCCCGGGCGCCGTCGCCGTAGATGTAGCGACCGGTGAGGCCGGTCAGGTCCGGGTCACGGACGACGTGACCACCGATGATGAAGGAGCCCGTCGTCTCCGGCGAGTTGTTCCCCGCGGTGGGGTGCTCGTAGGAGAAGAACGGTTCCGTGAAGGCCGGGTCCGGCGTATCGCAGAACCCTTCGCAGGTAGGCCAGCCCATGTTCCTGCCGGCGAGGCCGCCGACGTTCACTTCTTCGGTAGCGCTCTGACCGACGTCGGCGATGGTCAGCCTGCCGTCCGGCGTGAACGATGCCCGGAAAGGGTTTCTCAGGCCGTAGGTGTAGATCTCGTCCCTGACCGACGGACTCGGGTTTGAAACGAATGGGTTGTCGGCGGGAATCGTGTATGTGGCCGGACCTGCGGGATCGGCCGGATCGATCCTCAGGACCTTGCCGAAGAGGTTCGTCAACAGCGGTGCGTTGGATCCGTCCGCGTTGTCGCCGATCGTGATGTAGAGATTGTCATCGGGACCGAAGGCCATCCAGCCACCGTTGTGGTTGCCGGCCGAGTGGTTGGTCTCGAGCACCAGCCGGGCGGAATCCGGGTCGGCGAGGTCCGGGTTTCCGGCCGAGCGCCTGAACTCGACTATGCGGATGTCGCCCTCGGTCCCGGTGGGGTCGAGCGCGTCGGCACCGGCGCCGATCCAAAAGACGTAGAACAGGCCACTGGTCGCGTAGTCGGGGGAGAAGGCCATCGAGAGGAGTCCGCGCTCGGAAACCAGATCGACGTTCGGCACGGTGAGGAACGGCTCAGGCTGAAGCGCACCGTCCTTGACGATCCGGATCGCCGCTTCGTGCGAACCGCTGTCACCGCGTTCGACGACGAAGACCCGGGCGTCGTTCGGGGGTGCCGTTGCGAAGATCGGGTCGGATGCCCAGCCGTTCGCGGGCTCCGGCGGGAGCGTCACGGATTTCAGCGTTGCCGCGGAAGCCACTCCGGTAATCGTGCGGAAGGTGAGTACGGTGATTGTCAGCAGTCGCTTCATTCAGTTAACTATGACGTAGCCGGTCGGTTTCGCCGGCAAACAGACAATGGACATCGAAGTCACCATCCCCGCAGTGGCCGCCGCAGTCGTGCTGATGACCTCCTTCTGGCTGGTCAGCCTGCTGATGCGCGATGCCGGGATCGCCGACATCGCCTGGGGATTGGCTTTCGTGACCATCGCCTGGACCTCATACTTCGCCGGGGACGGGGCGGACGCCATGCTGCTCGCGGCCATCCTGACCACCCTCTGGGGTCTCCGCCTGGCGATCCACATCGGCCGCCGCAACCTCGGTCATGATGAAGACCGCCGCTATTCGAAGATGCGCCAGAAGCACACGAACTTCTGGTTGTGGTCGTTCTTCGGAGTCTTCCTCCTCCAGGGTTTTCTTGCCTTGGTCGTTTCGACTCCGCTTCAGTCGCTGGGCGCTCAGCCGGCCGATCCGATCGGCTGGCTCTCCTGGGCCGGGGTCGCGGTGTTCGCGGTCGGCATCTTCTTCGAAGCGGTCGGCGATGCCCAGCTCACCGCGTTCAAGAAGGACCCGGACAACAAGGGCCAGGTGATGGACCGGGGACTCTGGAAGTACACGAGGCACCCGAACTACTTCGGTGACGTCACCGTCTGGTGGGGACTCTGGGTGCTGGCGATCGGTTCCGGAGCCGCCTGGTGGACCCTGATCGGGCCGGTCGTCATGACCTTCTTCATCCTGAGGGTCTCTGGCGTGACCATGCTCGAGTCCGGCATGTCCTCGCGCCGTTCGGGGTACGACGAGTACGTACGCCGCACCAGTGCTTTCATCCCTCTGCCACCCCGAAAATGATCCGGCAGGGGCGTTAAGGTCGACCCATGGACATCGTCGCCACAACAATCACCGGCTACAACATCTCACTGTTCCTCCACATCGTCGCCGTGGTAGTCGGCCTCGGCGCGACGTTCGCCGAGTCGGTTCTCTTCCCCGTATTCATGTCGGGAGACAAGCGAACTCTGCCCACGCTCCACAAGGTCCAGCTCGCAATCAACCGTTACCTCGCGAACCCTGCCCTCCTCGTCATCCTGATCACCGGCTTCTACCAGGTGGCCGAAGGAAACTGGGATCTGGGTTCCTTCTGGATCAGCGCATCGATCGCGATCGTGATCCTCATCGGCGGCATCAACGGCATGTACTTCATCCCGGCAGACCGGAAGCTCGGGGCGATGGTGACCGAGGAGATCGCCGCGGCCGGCGACGGTCCATTCGAGCCTTCCGAGGAGTACCTGCGGCAGTCGAGGGTCGAAGGCATGATGGGTGCTTTTACCGGCATCATGGTGATCGCCGCGATCTTCCTCATGGTCGTCAAGCCCGGCGTGTGACTTGACTATTGACTCCTGACCAATAAGCTTCGGACCGGAACTTGGGCGCCCGTCGACTGTTTTGATTGTGCGGGTGTCAATAACGTGCTAACGGAGAGGTAGTGCCAATGTTCGAATGGGAGCAGAAATTCGGAGTATCAGTGCCCGCCCGCGTCGCGGCCGCTCTCGCCGGTGCCGTCTTCTTCGCCTTCCTCGCCGTGCTGGCGACGGCCATGCCCGCCGAGGCAAAACTCCGGAACGCCATCAAGGTCAAGCCAAACATCGTGATGGTCCAGACCGACGACGCGATCCGCGGTGACCTCGCTTACATGCCGAACCTGCGCCGGCTGGTCCAGGGCGGGGGCGCCAACTACACGAACTTCGTCGCGCCGTATCCGCTGTGCGGCCCGGCCCGCGCGTCCTTCCTGACCGGACAGCTCTCCCACAACAACCGGGTGCTCAGCAACTTCCGTTCGAACGACGGCGGGCACTACACGTTCAAGAACCTGCCGGGCAGGCTGAACCACCGGAACTCGCTCGCTCCCTGGCTCCACCGCTCCGGCTACCGCACCGCGCTGGTCGGCAAGTACCTGAACGAGTACGGCGCGCTCGGGCGCACCGAGGTCCCGCCGGGCTGGGACTACTGGGCCGGGCTGCTCGACAACTCGACCTACGACTACTTCAACTACGCGATGAACGTCAACGGCAAGATCAGGTACTTCGGCGACCGGGAGTACGCCGAGGCCCAGATGAACCTCGCCACCGACAACGCCAACAACACGCCGACGAGCTTCCCGGAGCTGCTCGCTTCGTTTTGCTCCGCCTTCGATCCGTGTGACTACTTCGGCACCCAGGACGAAAGCGTCTACACCGTCGACGTCGGCGGGGATTACGCGGCGAAGTTCGTCAGGAACAACGCTCCCCGGAAGAAGCCGTTCTTCCTCTACTACTCGACCCCCGGACCACACGCGGAGGACACCAACCACGCCCAGGGCTTTCGTAAGGGCGCCCCGCAACCAGACCCCAGGCCGCCGGCCCGGTATCGCGACAAATTCGACGGCGAAGCCCTGCCGAAGCCCGCTTCGTTCAACGAGGCCGACGTCTCCGACAAGGCGGCGAACCTGAAGAACCTGCCCCTGCTCACCGATGCCCAAGTCGACGAGATGGGTGACAACTACCGCGGCCGCCTCGGTGCGATCCGCGCGGTCGACGACCAGATCGGAAAGATCGTCAGGCAGCTGAAGCGGGCGAAGGAATTCCGGAACACGTACATCCTGTTCGACTCGGACAACGGCTACATGCAGGGCGAGCACCGCCTTCGCAGCTCGAAGTTCCTGCCGTACGAGAATTCGATCCGGATTCCCCTGCTGATGCGCGGCCCCGGGATCCGGGCCGGCAAGAAGCTGAACGGCGCTGCGATGGACGTGGACGTGACCCGGACGATCCTCGACATGGCCGGCGTCAAGCCCGGCCGCGTTATGGACGGCATCTCGCTGCTGCCGTCGGCCGAGGGGAAGAAGAAGCTGCCGAAGCGGAACATCCCGCTCCAGGCGATGAAGCCCCTGCTCAAGTTCGACACCCCGGTGACCAGGTTCGACCTGCCGTACTACGGGGTGAGGACCGGGCGGTACAAATACATCCACTGGGAATTCGCTTCTCCGAACATCGAGCTCTATGACCTGAAGAAGGATCCCGACGAACTGGTCAACCTCGCGAACGACCCGGCCCATGCCGGCAAAGTCGCCCGCCTCGAGGCCACGTCGGTCCGGCTTTCAGAATGCCGCGGCTCCAACTGCCGCTGAGCCCAGACAAGACGAGAGGAAGCGCCTATGAATGACATCACTCTGGAGCCCGATGAGAATCAGGTCTCGAAACTAACCGAGTCCACCGACGAGAACCCGGTCGTGATGGTGAACCTCCTGAAGTTCCGGGAAGAGGCCGGTGGGATCGACCAGGGCATGAGCGGCGCCGAGGCCTACGGCAAGTACTCGATGGAGGTCCAGCGCTTCCTCGAAGGAGTGGGTGGCAAGGTTCTCACCGCGGTCGCCTCTGTCGACAGCATCATCGGTCCCGAAGAGGCCGAATGGGACATGACGATCCTCGTCCAGTACCCCAACCGCCAGGCTTTCCTGAAGATGGTGACCGATCCCGGCTACCTCGCAATCGCCGGACACCGGACTGCCGCCCTCGCCGACAGCAGGCTCATCCTGTCGAATTCCGTCCTGCCCCGGGACTGACCCGCACGTGACCCCGGGCACCGGCGCCGCCGGATACTGGCCGCGCCCGTGGACCTGCGAGGACGGCGGTACGCGTCGCCTTTGCGCCCCCGTTGGCCAGGCCGGTCCCGGGGTCCGGCCCAGGGAGGAGCTGGTGGTCGAGGCCTTCCGCGACGCGTTCGCCAGCGACATGCTCATCCGCCGGGAACCCGGGGAGCTCTACGCCCTCCGCCACGACCTCCCGGTCGGCGATCCGCTCACGGGGTCGGTCGACGGCTGGGTGGAGAAGCTCGATGCTGAGACACTCGAGGTAACCGCCTCCAGCCCCAAGTTCCCTTCCGGCAAGTACTGGCCGGGCGGGATCGCCGTACATGCGAACGGCGACATCTACATGGTGTTCGGTTCATTTGCCCACCGCCTGAACCCCGACCTCGAGGTACTCGTCTCCCGGCAGCTGCCGGTGACGGAAAGGCCGTACAACTCGTTCGTCATCCTCGACGGCGGCGAGATCGTGACCAAGGACTGCGACGCCCCCGACGGCCTCGCCCCTTCCACCGTCTCGATCCTTGACCCGGAGACCCTGAAGTCGCTGGCACCCGAGCTCGAGCTTCCCGAACCGAGCATCGCCCGGCTGGCCGCCGATGGCGACGAGGTTGTCGTGGTGGGCACGGAGACGGTCTTCCGGCTGGCCTTCGACCGGGACGCCGGGACCCTCGCGATCGACGAGGAATGGCGCCCGAAGTTCGGGCCTGCCCCGGGCCGGAGCTACGGCTGGGATCCGGTGATCGCCGACGAGCACGTGTTCTGGATGGACCAGGGCCGAAACTCGACGGACTGGACCATGCGCGATTCGGGCGAGCTGCCCGATCCGGTCCGCCTCTGGTGGGCGCGGCGTGACGATGCGGACGAGGTCCGGTCGGCCGAGATCAGTGGCCTGCCCTACGGAACCGAGTCGAACCCGCCGGCCTGGGATCCGGTGAGCGGCGTGGTTGTCGCCTACGATGCCGGCAACGCCGTGCTGACCGCCTGGAAGCTGAACGGAGACGAACTCGAACCGCTCTGGAAGCGCGAGGACTTCGCCCACGCCGGCCACCTGATCCTCTATCCGGACACCCGCGAGCTGGTGGTCCAGGACTTCCGTGACCTGGCGCCGCTCAGGAACCGTAGGTTGCGAACCGCGATCCGGCCGGTGATCCGCCTCATGGGACGCGCCGCGATCGTGCGCAAGTTCTCCCGGCCGATCGGATACGACCACCTGGTCGTGCTGGACCTCGACTCGGGAGAGGACAAAGGAAGGGTGGAGGTGCCGTCACCGAGCCAGGCGTTCCTGTTTCCCGCTCCCGGCTGGGGCAGGGACATCTACTACCAGTCGATGACGTCGATGGCCCGGATATCCGTGAAGTAACGGGTTACGCGGGGTCTTCGAAGTTCGGTGGCTCTTTTGTCACTCCGGCCATTATTGCTGCCATCTGGTTCGGGGATCCCATCAGTTCCATCTGGAGGGCCGATTCGAGTGCGAGGGCGGACTTGCCCTGGTCGTCCCATGTCGTGTCGTAGAGCTTCTTGACTGCCCTGACCGCGTGCGGTGATCGGCCCGCGATCTCGGCCGCGAGTCCCCTGGCGGCATCGAGCGGGTCGGCCTCGACCCGGGTGGCGAGCCCGCAAGCCGCGGCCTCTTCGCCAATCACCACGCGTGCGGTGTAGGAGAGTTCCTTGGCTTTGTCGATCGGCATGATCCGGGGGAGCGAGGCGGTCAGGCCCATGTCGGGCACGAGTCCCCAGTGGACTTCACGGACGCTCCACTTCGCGTCGGCCGCGGTCAGGCGGATGTCGGTGCCAAGGGCGATCTGCAGCCCTCCCCCGAAGCAGTTGCCGTGGATCGCGGAGATCACGGGGACCGCAACTTCGATCCACGCGGTGGATACCCGCTGAAAGAGGTTCGCACCGAAGTCGTCGCGCTCGAGGAACTCTCCGGCCATGTCCCCGCCGTCCGCCTGGCCGGCCAGCCAGCCGACGTCGATGCCGGAACAGAAGCTCGGACCGTCACCGTGGAGGACAACCGCCCTCACGCCGGATTCAGTCGCCAGTCGCTCGGCCGCGGCGGCGATATCAAGGAACATGTCGCCATCGAGCGCGTTGTGTTTGTCGCCACGTTTCAGGGTGACGACGGCAACGTGGTCCTCGACGGTGATCTTGACTCGCTCTTCATCCATGCGCCGCAGCCTACCTGCCCGAAACCGATCTCTTCGGACGATGTGCAATCGCCCCGACCGTCAGGGTCGAACCACCGTCATCTAGCCTGATCGCATGCCTGAGCTGCCCGAGGTGGAGATCACCGCCCGCCTGATCGGTGACGCCGTGACGAATGATGTGGTCGAATCGGTGATGGCTCCGGGCCTCAACACGATCAAGACCTTCAAGCCACCGGTCCAGGTCCTCGAAGGCGAACCGCTCACCGGCCTCCGGCGGCGTGGCAAGGTGTTCATCCTCGATTCTGGCTCCGGCTACTCGGTCCTGATCCACCCGATGTCCGCCGGCCGTCTGCAGCTGTTCGGCGACCGGGCCTCGATCAAGGACAAGAAGTCAAGGCTGCTGGTCCGTCTGCCCGGAGACCGGGAGCTCCGGCTCCGCGAGTTCGGCACGCGCCAGCGGGCGTGGGCGAAAGTGGTGCCGACCGGGGAAGTCGAGTCCGACGAGTACCTGGCAAGGCTCGGCCCGGAGGCGTGGCCGGACCCGCCGGAGCTCGGTCCCCTTCTCGATGCGAATCGTCCGCTGTACACCGTGCTCAGGGACCAGAAGGTGATCAGCGG
>JBPPMI010000193.1:0-4821 GCA_051305975.1 Solirubrobacterales bacterium | reverse complement strand
CCCCGGGGAGCAGGGCGACGCTCGGCGCGCCGAGTTCGATCGCCCGCTCGACGCCCAGGGAAGCCGCCTGGGAATGGCTGGCATCGTCGGGATCATGGATCACCTCGGCGCCGAATTCGCCGGCGAGCCCGGCGGCCCGGCCTTCTCCGGTGACGACGATCACGTGGCCGACGGTCCGGGCCCGGCCTACCGCTTCCAGGACGTCTCCCAGCATTGCTTCGACCAGGGCAAGGCGCAGCGTCTCGTCGATCGAACCCGCCAGTCGCTGCTTGGCGGCCATGAAGCGTTTGGCCGTGACGATTGCCGCCGGCTTCATTTCCCGACCAGCCGGGTGCCCACCTTGAGGACGGCGCGGGCAACGGTCGCGCGGCTTTCCGCGCTGTGCATGAGGGTGGAGGTCGAGAACGAGCGCACGCTGTCCGGGGCGGGATCCGGGTCGTCGGCATCGCAGACCATGGCGTCGATCAGGCCCTGGTAGAGCGAGGCCACGCCGGCGGCGGTCGTCGGC
Source organism: Solirubrobacterales bacterium (assembly GCA_051305975.1). Taxonomy (GTDB): domain Bacteria; phylum Actinomycetota; class Thermoleophilia; order Solirubrobacterales; family 70-9; genus 67-14. The sequence goes on along the minus strand of JBPPMI010000193.1, from coordinate 4,313 downwards.
CTGCCGATCGCCCGCATGAAGTGGTCGGTGGGTCCCTTGACGACCTTGCCGGCGACGTAGGGGCTTACCCCGACTACCGGTGCATCGGCTCCGGAGAGCAGCTCCTTCATTCCGGGGACGGCGAGGATCGGGCCGATGCTGATCACCGGATTGGAGGGCCCGACCACGATCAGTTCGGCTTCACTGATCGCGGTAGCGACCTCGGGGGTCGGGGCAGCCTCGGCGATCCCCTGGAGTTCGACCCCTTCGACTTCGGTCTGGCCTCCTTCGAGGATCAGATACTCCTGGAGGCCGCGCCACTCGCCGCTGCTCAGGATGCGGGTGCGGACCGGGTCGTCGGACATCGGGAGGATCGTGGCCGCAATGCCCATCCCGCGCCCGATCTGGAGCTGGGCGTCGGTCTGCCGGCCGCCCTCGTCGATGAAGTTACGCCGGTAGAGGCAGGCGGCGAGGTCGAGGTCGGAGAGCGAGAACCAGTCGGGCGCTCCGAGGCGGGTCATTCGCTCGAACACCCTGAAAGTGTCGTCCTTGATCCCCCAGCCACGGACCTGGTCGACCTGGTCGGCCAGCCAGTAGGTGACCAGGTCGGGATCGGGTGAGACATGGGCCCCGAGGATCTCGATGTCATCGCCAGTATTGGCGATGACGGTGAGGTCCGCGCCGATGACCGCCTGCATGCCGGCCGCGAGCTTGGCGCCGCCGGTCCCTCCGGCGAGCAGGACCGTCTTCACGAGAAGGGGTCACCATCCGGAAGTCCGGTGAACTGGATCCCGGAATGGGTCTTGTAACGGATGTTGATCGAGATCAACAGCGGTGTGAGCTGCTCGACGATTCGCGAGGTCTCGAGGGCGCCCGCGTTCACCGGGCGCAGGCCTTCGATCCGTGAGATCAGCGCGGCCACCTTGGCCTTGTCGGCCTTCTTGTCGCCGCAGACCGGAACGTCCTCTCCGAGCTCGTGGTCGAGGTCGGCCAGGCCCGGGGCGCTCACGGTGTGGAGAGCCGAGACGACCGTCACGCCGTCGGGAGCCATCTCCTGCGCCTGCTGTGCGGCCGAGCCCTGCCAGACGCCGATCGTCCTCGTCGCCTTGCCGCTGATCGCTGCGGCCAGCGGTACCGAGCAGTCAACGAGGATCTGGCCGGCGCTGAGCGCCTCCTGGAGGTTCGTCATGTATTCCGACTGGTTGCGGAACGGCACCGTCAGGAACACGACGCCGGCCGCGGCGGCCGCATCTTCGTTGGTCATGCCGACAACGTCACCACCGGTCTCGGCGGCGATCTTTTCCGCCGCTCCCTGGGCACGGCCAGCGTCGCGCGAGCAGATGACTACCGTCGCGCCGCCTTTGGCCCAGCGTTTTGCGAGACCGGAGCCGAGGGCGCCTGTGCCGCCGATTACGGGAATTGTCGGGGTGTCGCCTTTTTCGCTCACGGCGCCGGAGTCTAGTCCTGCTTCGCCAGCAGTTGCCCCGCCGCGGCAGCCCCGCCGGGAAGGAGTTCATATCCTTGATGGCATGCCCATTGAAGATCTGATCGGAACCGAGAGAGAAGAGCCATTCACCGTCGACGGGAGGCTGACTACCGACGTCGGCGGCACCATCGAGGCGACCGTGCTTTCAACCCCCGGGATGATCGGGATGATGGAGTACAACTCGACGCTCCTGGCTGCCCCGGAACTTTCAGAAGGCAAGGCCACTGTCGGTTTCGAGGTCTGCATCAAGCACGTCGGTGGCGCCCTCGCGGGCGCCCAGTGCATTGCCTGGGCCCGGCTCGACGAGGTGATCGAGGGGCGCAAACTGCGATTCGCGGTCGAGGTGCGCGAGGGCGAGCGTGTCCTCGGGGTCGGCACCCACGAGCGCCGCGTGATCTCGGTCGACGGGGCCGGCGGGCCGTGAGCGACTTCGGCGACGGTTTCCCCGAGTCGATCCGGATCCGGGAGGTCGGGCCGCGGGACGGATTCCAGAACGAGCCCGAGATCATCGACACCGCCCACAAGATCGAGCTGATCGACATGCTCACCGCGACCGGCATCGAACGGATCGAGATCACCTCGTTCGTCCGGCCGGACGTGATTCCCCAGCTTTCCGACGCCCACGACGTCCTCGCCGGCATCAAGCGGCCGGACGGCGTCTCGTTCTCGGTCCTGATCCCGAACAACCGCGGACTCGAGATAGCACTCGAACAGGGCGACAGATTCGACGAGACCAACTTCTTCCTCTCCGCCTCGGAGACACACAACATGAAGAACGTGAACCGGACGATCGAAGACTCGCTTACCCACCTCGAGGACACGATCCCCCGTGCCCGCGACGCCGGCAAGCGCTGTGAAGGCGTGATCTCGACCTCGTTCGGCTGCCCCTACGAAGGTGACGTCCCTCGCGAGCACGTCTTCGCGATTGCCGAGCGGCTGATCGCTGCCGGCTGCGACGAGATCGGCTTTGGCGATACGACCGGAATGGCCAACCCGGTCCAGGTTCGCCGGTTCTTCGAGAAGGCCATGGCAAGGTTCGACGGAGTCGAGCTGACCGCCCACTTCCACGACACCCGCGGGCAAGGCCTGGCCAACGTCCTGAGTGCTCTCGAGGAAGGTGTCGAGTCGTTCGAGTCGAGCTTCGGGGAACTCGGCGGTTGTGTGGTTCCGGTCGGCGCCACCGGCAACATCGCCAGCGAGGACCTGATTTCGATGGTCGGCGAGATGGGCATCGAGACAGGGGTGGACCTGCCAAAGCTGCTCGAGGCTTCGGCCAGGGCACAGGAGATCCTCGGGAGGCCACTGGGTTCCCATGTGCTCAAAGCTGGACCCGTCGACTGGCACCATGCCTAGCTCTCCGCGGATAGGATCGTCTTATGAAATCTGACGGATTCAGAGCGGCGGCAGAGGCGAAGGACTTCGAATTGGGACGAGACCTGTTCACGGACGACGTGACCTTCCGCAGCCCTTTCGTCCACACCCCTTACGAGGGCATCGACGCGCTGGCGTTCCTGCTCGGCCACGTGGTCCAGGTTTTCCAGGACTTCAGCTACATCTCACAGGTCGAGACCGGCGACACCGCGGTGCTCGTCTTCCAGGCGACGGTCAACGAGAAGCAGCTCCAGGGCGTCGACGTCCTCACGTTCAACGATGAAGGCAAGATCACCGAACTGGCCGTCATGGTCCGCCCGATGAGCGGTCTCGCCGCACTAGGAGAAGAGATGGGCAAGCGGATCGAGGCCTCCGGAGTCCAGGCGTGAGGGCCTTCCTCAATCAGGTCCTCTCGGTCTTCGCTGCCGGAGTCCTGTTGCTCGCTGCCGGCGGCCAGCCCGCGATGGCGTCGGTCGACGGCTCCGGACCGGCCGCTTCGATTTCGAAGAAGAAGTGCAAGAAGAAGTCGAAGAAGTCCGGGAAGTGCACGAAGAAGCCGTGGGCCGGATCGGGCTACCGCCCGGGCCAGGTCTGCTCCTTGGCCGCGCACATGCAGAAGAAGTACAAGCGATACGGACTGTTCTGTCTCGACGTCGGATTCGGCATCTGGACCCTGGAGCCGCTGTAGACGCCCTGAACTTACCCGGTTTTCCGATCCCCGTTAGGCTCCGTGGCCATTCGCCCGGGCCGTTCCGGGCATGAAACTTTTACCAGGAGGAAGCCCGGATGGAGATCAAGAAGGTTGGGGTCGCAGGTTGCGGCCTGATGGGTCACGGAATCACCCAGGTCAGCGCCCAGGCGGGCTATGACGTCGTCGTCACCGAGTCCTCGCAGGAGAAGCTCGACGCCGGTACGGCCAAGATCACCAAGCAGCTCGGCCGCGCGGTCGAGAAGGGCAAGATGGAACAGTCCGACGCCGACGAGATCCTCGGCCGGATAAATCCGACCCTCGAACTGAGCGATTTCGCCGATTGCGACCTCGTCATCGAGGCGATCACCGAAGACCTGGACCTCAAGCTCGAACTCTGGAAGCAGCTGGACGGCGTCGTCAAGGAAGAAGCTATCTTCGCGACCAACACTTCATCGTTGCCGGTCATCAACCAGGCAGCCGTGACCACCCGCCCCACGCAGTTCATCGGCCTTCATTTCTTCAACCCGGTCCAGGTCATGCCGCTGCTGGAGGTCATCCAGTCGGTGACCAGCTCACCCGAAGCGATAGGCATCGGCCTCGCCTACGGCGACAAGCTGAAGAAGCAGACCGTGGAGACCAAGGACAAAGCGGGATTCATCGTCAACCGCCTGCTTGTCCCGTACCTGCTCGACGGCATCCGTGGCCTCGAAGAGGGCATCGGCACTATCGACGAGATCGACGCCGCCATGAAGGCCGGCGCCGGCCACCCGATGGGCCCGCTCACGC
>JBPPMI010000192.1:0-4393 GCA_051305975.1 Solirubrobacterales bacterium | reverse complement strand
TCGATGGGGACGGGCGGATCGCCGGGCGGGGCTACGCCGAGTTCAACCAGCACTTCCCGCAGCCCGGCTGGGTCGAGCATGACGCCGACGAGATCTGGGAGGTCACGCGGACCGTGGCGAGGCGGGCGCTCGCCGGTGCGGGCATCGACGGGCGGGAGCTCGACGCGATCGGGATCACCAACCAGCGCGAGACCATCGTCACCTGGGACCGGGACACCGGCAAACCGATCCACCACGCCCTCGTGTGGCAGGACCGCCGTGGCGCCGGCCGCTGCGACGAACTGCGGGATGAAGGGCTCGAAGCCATGATCCGGGCAAGGACCGGACTTGTGCTCGACCCGTACTTCTCCGCCACGAAGATCGAGTGGCTCCTCCACAACGTCGAGGGCGCGAACCGAGCTCTCTTCGGAACGGTCGACTCCTGGCTCGTCCACAAACTCTGCGGCGAACACGCGACCGACCTTTCCAACGCCTCCCGCACGATGCTCTTCGACATCAGCCGGCGGCAATGGGATCCGGAACTCTGCGCCCTGTTCGGGATCGAACCGGAGAACCTCCCCGAGGCGAAACCCTCGGCCGGGATTTTCGGCTCCACGACCGAGTTCGGCGGCGAAGTGCCCGTGACCGGGATCGCCGGCGACCAGCAGTCGGCCCTGTTCGGCCAGGCCTGCCACCAACCCGGCATGGGCAAGAACACCTACGGCACCGGCAGCTTCGTCCTGCTCAACTCGGGCGACCAGACCCCGTCGCCGGGCCCGGGGCTGCTCGGCACGATCGCCTGGGGTATCGGCGACCAGGTCACCTACGCTCTGGAGGCATCGATCTTCGTGACCGGGGCAGCCGTCCAGTGGCTGCGCGACGGCCTCGGGATCATCGATCAGGCCGACGAAACCGAAGCCATGGCAGCATCGCTCGACACCAACGACGGCGTTTACTTCGTGCCCGCCCTCACCGGGCTCGGCTCCCCCTACTGGGACCCTTATGCCCGGGGGACCATCGTCGGGCTGACCCGCGGGACCGGCCGGGCACACATCGCGCGGGCGGCCCTCGAAGCGATCGCTTACCAGGCCGTCGACGCCGTCCGGGCGCAGGAGAAGTCTTCAGGCCAGCGGCTCGAAGCCCTGAAGGCCGACGGCGGCGCCGTCTCCAACCGGTGGCTGATGCAGTTCCAGGCCGACCTGCTCGGCGTGCCGGTCGTCATCCCGGAGATCCCCGAGACGACCGCGCTAGGCGCCGCGTACCTGGCCGGGGTGGGGGCCGGAACCTGGGACCTTCCCGAAATCGCCTCGATGTGGCGGGGGAGCGAGACCTTCGAACCACGCATGTCGACCGACCGCGCGGACTCTCTCCTGAGTGACTGGCACCGGGCTGTCGAGCGCTCCCGCGACTGGGCCGGCGCGGAGCGCGGGTAACCCGGACGGTTTCCGGGGTACTGTCATACCAATGCCCGAACTCCCTCCACAGAAATACAAGGACCCGAGACCCCCCGAGTATTTCGACAAGTTCCACGAACGATCGCGCACGAAGGACCCCAATCACGTCTACGAACTCGTACGTGGCGCGCTCACCCCGGTGGCGGTCGGCCTCTACCGGACACGGGCCATCGCCACCGAGAACGTGCCGGCCGAAGGTGCCGTCCTCATCGCGCCCAACCACTTCAGCCAGATGGACCACTTCTTCGTCGGCGTGTTCCTGCGCCGGAAGATGCGTTTCATGGCGAAGTCGCAACTGTTCGGCCCTCCGGTCCTGACTTCGATCTTCAGCCACGGCGGCGTGTTCCCGGTGCGCCGTGGTTACAACGACGTGGAAGCGTTCAAAACGGCCTACGCGATCTTCGACCGCGGCGGCTCGGTTCTCGTCTACGCCGAGGGTGGACGGTCACGCTCCGATGGCCTCGGTGAGCCGAAGCCCGGCATCGGCCGTCTCGCGCTCGAGTCCGGGGTGCCGGTGGTACCAGTGGCGATCTGCGCGACCCGCTCGAAGCATCCCTGGCGAAAGTTCACCTTCCCCAAGGTGACAGTGCAGTTCGGCGAACCGATCACGTTCGACGTCATCGGGGACCCCACCCGCGAGGAGCAGATAGAGGTCTCGCACAAGGTGTTCGCCCAGGTCAGCCGGATGTACGAGGGGATCAAAGCGAAAGGCCGCCGCGAAGTGGCCCGGGAGTTGAATGATGAAAAGGAGAAGCGTCAGCTGAAAAGCTGAGCTCTACTCGTACTTCTCCGGGGCCTTTTCGTAGAACTCCGGATCGTGCCCGGGGGTGATCACCGAGTTCGGGTACTGGCTGTGGAAGAGCCGCATCTCCTGGAGGCTCCGTTTGAAGTTGTGCCGGTCCTCGGTCCGCCCGGGCAGGTCGGCCCGCGGTTCGAGCTGCTTCTCGAGGTAGAACGCATCGCCGCCGATGACCAGGTCGTCGTTCTTCAGCCTCACGATCACCGACTGGTGGCCGGCGGTGTGGCCGGGGGTGGAGGCCAGCCGGATCGAGCCGTCGCCGAAGAGGTCGATCGTGCGGCCGAAGCTCGCGTAAGAATTGACGCTGTCCCCGTCGTAGGAGACGGTGCGGAAGTCGAAGGCGTAGTCGAACTGGGGACGGTGGTAGCCCTTCGTGAAGGCGAAGACGCCACTGGTCGCGGCCTCCCACTCGTTGGCCGTGACGATGAAGGTCGCGTCGGGGAAGTCGGCGATACCCGAAGCATGGTCGATGTGGAGGTGGGTCATGATCACGAGCCTGATCGAACCGGGATCGACACCCTTGGCGCGGAGCTGCGAAGACACGTCCTGGCCGTGGTTCATCTGCGGCTTCATGAGCCGGGTGCTGAAACGGCCGAGGTTCTGGACCGGGTCGCTCGCGATCGACGGATGGAGGCCGGTGTCGACGAGGATCGGGCCGTAGCTTGGATGGCGGATCAGGAAAGCGGGAATCGGGACCGGGGTGTTCTCGCCCCGGGAAGCCCGTAGGACCTTGAACGAGCCGACTTCCCCGCCCGCGTTCTCGTGAAGGATGTCGGGCGAACTGAAGGTGCCGGTGACCATCGGCTCGACCGTGACCGCCGACCCGGGAGCCCCGCCGGGTACCGGGGTTTCGAGAAGCCGGGGCTCAGCCTGCACTGACATTCTGCGACCCTATAGCGGCTGGCCGCGCCAACCGCGTCCGGCGAAAAACATGGGCGAATCCTTACGATCACGAATTTTCCGCGACGACCTCCTCCCGGAGGAGGTCGTCGTGATCTCCGGGGCCGGCACCGGACTCGGCCGGGAGGCCGCCCTGGAGATGATCCGCCTCGGCGCGACCGTCATCGGTTGCGGCCGCCGGACCGATCCGCTCGAGCGAACCGCGGCCCTCGCCGAGGGTCTGCCCGGCAAGTTCGAACACGCGCAGCTCGACATCCGTGACGACGAGGACGTCGACCGGTTCTTCGACGACCTGCTCGAGCGCCACGGCCGCCTCGACACGCTCGTCAACAATGCCGGCGGCCAGTTCCTGAGCCCCGCGGAAGCGATCACCCCGAAGGGTTTCCGGACCGTGATCGAGTTGAACGTCACCGGCACCTGGCTGATGACCCACGCCGCGGCCACCAAGGCTTTCATCCCGCAGAAGGAGGGGGCCGTCCTCAGCATCACCCTGTCCCCGCACGGTGGTATGCCGGGCATGGTCCACTCCGGGGCGGCACGCGCCGCAGTCGAGAACATGATGAAGACGCTGGCCACCGAATGGTCCCGGTTCGGGGTCCGGACCTGCGCCATCGCCGCGGGCCAGTTCGCGACTGACACCTTCGTCAATAAATACCCGAAGGAGATCGTCGAAGGCGTCCACAAATCGATCCCGATGGGTCGGGTCGGTGAATCAGAAGAGATGGCCTGGTTGCTCGCTTTCCTCGCTTCGGACGCCGGTGCCTTCCACTCCGGATCCGTCATCACTCTCGACGGTGCCCGTGATAACTGGTTCGGCCCCTGGCCTCCGTCGGCGATAGCAGGCGAGGGCGGCGAACCCCCGGCCGAGGCCCGCAAGTAGTTCAACGGCTACAGGCAGGGTCGGTGTTCCTTCTTTGACCTGAGCACCCCATACCTCCGGGGCAAGTGCCCGGCACGGTTCAGGCCGGGATGCCGAAGGGTTCAAGATCCCCGCTGGGAGACAGCACCTGCCGGGTGCAAACAGAAGGGCCCGCCGACGGCGGGCCCTTTTTCGCTGCGGATCAGGCGTGAATCAGGTGTACATGCCGCCGAACTGGCCGCCGGTCACGTTTAGGACCTGGCCATGGACGTAGTCGGCGAGGCCTGACGCGAGGAACATCACCGGGCCGGCTGCCTCTTCCGGGGTGGCCGGGCGGCCGAGCGGGATGATCATCGAGGCCATCGCGCGCATCTGCTCCGGGATGCCGAGCTGGATGTCTGA
>JBPPMI010000191.1:0-8491 GCA_051305975.1 Solirubrobacterales bacterium | reverse complement strand
GTACTTCCGGGCGAAACGCTCCGCCTCTTCGTTGAACGACGTGATCGCCACACGGGGGTTGAAGACTTCCATCAGGTCGATGTCTTCGACCATGTCGAGCAGGTTCTCGTAGTCGGGAACCGAGTGCATGCGGTCGAACGGGTGCGGCACGTAGACGAGTCCGCCCTGGCGCTTGATCTCCTTCAGCGTGTCGGCCATCGAAGTGCCCTTGGGGATCTTCTCCTTGATGAACAGTCCGATCACTTCGCCGGCGTCACTGGTCATTACCTCCTCGGCGATGATGATCTTGAAGTCGTCCATGTCTTCGGCCACTTCGGCAGCGGCGTAGGCCCCCGAGACCTCGTTGTGGTCGGTGATCGCGATCGCGCCGAATCCGCGGTCACGAGCCGTCTCGATCAGCACCTCCACCGGTGTCGCGCAGTCCGAGGAATGGTCGGTGTGCATGTGGATGTCGATGTCGATGAGCGGCCGGTCCTTCAAGATTTTCCGGAGCGTGGTGTTCCCGGTCGGGTCGTGACGGCGGGCAGCGAGCCGCTGGTAGAGCTCTTCGACGCTGTCGACCACCTGCGACCAGCTCTCGAGCGGTGGCCATCCGGTCGAGGCGCGGCAAAGGTCCTTGAGCAGCTTCCGGTTGCCGGCGAGCCGGTTGATCTGACCGGCCATCGTGACCGGATCGCCGACCGGGAAGAGCAGGCCGCGCTGCCCGTCGCCGATGAGTTCGGTGTAGCGGGGGATGGTCGAAGCGACCGGGACCGCGCCGGCGGCCATCGCCTGCCGCATCGCGGCCGGAGCCGGGCTGGGGCCACCGGAAGCCGCCACGAAGACGTGGCTGCTCGACAGCAGCTCGGCGAGACTTGCCTGCTCGGGACCGATCACCTTGATCCGGTCCGCGATCGACCTGGAGACCCGGACGACGACTTCGCCCGGGTCGTCGGAGTAGATGGTCGCGGTCCAGTCGAGGTCCTCGGGCAGGCGGCGTAGCGCCCGGAGGAACAGGCGGAGTGCGCCCTTCTCCTCTTCGGCCGAGAAAGCGATGCGGAACGGGCCTTCCTTCTCCTGCGTCGGCCCGATCGGGTCGTAGCCGGGCGGGGTCAGCTCGTAGGAACCAGGGAAGTACCGGTTGAGCAGCTTGGCCGAGGCCCGGGACGAAACAGTGCGGGCGTCGAGGCGGCCGAAGAAGATCTCGAGCAGCGGACGCGCAACCTGGGTCGCGAACGGCCGCTCGGCCGTCTCGTGGAAAGTGCCGACGTTCAGCGAGAACGAATGGCGGAGCGCGGTCGAGGAGAAGTTCGGGAGGAAAGGATCGTGGACGTGGACCAGGTCGATGTCCGCCTGGCCGAGCAACACCTCTACCCGGTTGCCGACGTCGACCGAAGCCGGCGCCTGGCGCTTCCGCGAACCACGCGGCAGGGAGACGCCGCCCAGCGACAGCACCCGCGGGGGCTCACCCGGCTGGAGCAGCGACTCCGGCTCGTCGGCCAGCCGCCGGATCGCCTTCTTGCTCTCCTGGACGGCCTCGCGACCGCCACCGGGAGCCGCGATCAGGACGGAGTGGCCGCGTTCGGCCAGGCCCTCGGCGACGCGGTCGACGTAACTGTTGACGCCACCGGCCCGTTCCCGGGGGAACGGGGTGAACTGGACTATCGAAAGTGGTTTCAAGTTGGTCCTCAAAAGAAAAGACGCCCGCCGGAAGGCGGGCGTCTGTCAAGCATTTCCGATTCCGGGCATGGATCAGGCCTCGGACTTGCTGTCCTCGGCGACTTCGGCGACCGGCTTGGCCCCACCGATGGCGGCCTTGCCACGCTTGTTCGCCTCGATGAAGGACTCGGTGTCTTCGCGGGCGTCGGCGTCGGGCCGCTGGTTGTGCGGCGACTTCATCAGGTACGACGACGGTCCGTCGAGCTGGCCCGCGATGCCGTTGTTCAGCGCGAGCTTGATCATGCGGACGGCGTCGATGACGACACCGGCCGAGTTCGGCGAGTCCCAGACCTCGAGCTTGAGCTCGACGTTCAGCGGCACGTCACCGAAGGACTTGCCTTCGAGGCGGATGTGTGCCCATTTACGGTCGGTCAGCCACGGCACGTAGTCCGAAGGTCCGACGTGGACGTCCTTGGGATCGAGTTCCAGGCCCATGACCGAGGTCACGGCGTTGGTCTTCGAGATCTTCTTCGAGTCGAGGCGTTCGCGCTCGAGCATGTTGAAGAAGTCCATGTTGCCACCGACGTTGAGCTGCGACGTGTGCTGGAGCACGACACCACGCTCGTGGAACAGACGGGCGAGCTGACGATGGACGATGGTGGCGCCGACCTGTGACTTGATGTCGTCACCGATGATCGGCAGGCCGGCTTCCTTGAAGCGGCCGTCCCAGTAGTCCTCGCTGGCGATGAAGACGGGCAGGCAGTTGACGAAGCCGACACCGGCACTGATCGCCTGTTCGACGTACCACTTGACTGCGTCTTCGGAACCGACCGGCAGGTAACAGACCAGAACGTCGGTCTTCGTGTCCTTGAGGATCTGGACGATGTCCGCGGTCGGGCCGGGAGCCTTGGTGATCTTCTGCTTGAGGTACTTGCCGAGGCCGTCGAGGGTCATGCCGCGTTCGACCTTGACACCCATGTTCGGGACTTCCGCGAACTTGTAGGTGTCGTTCTGGCCGGACCAGATCGCGTCGGAAAGGTCCTTGCCGACCTTCTCCTGGTCGATGTCGAAGGCCGCCACGAACTCGATGTCGTTGACGTGGTAGCCGCCGAGGTCGACATGCATGAGTCCGGGGATGGACTCGTCCGGGTCGGCGTCCTTGTAGTACTCGACGCCCTGGATGAGGGAGTTGGCGCAGTTGCCGACTCCGACGATCGCTACGCGTACTTTGTCGTCACGACGGTCGGCACCATTGCCGTTGCCGTTCGATCCGTTTGTCTTGCTCATAAGTCTGAGATTCCTCCTGTTTGAGGTGCGAAGGCCAATGACACCTGGATGGGCCTTTGGTTACACCGCACCACATAAGTTTTCGAAGTCAGGGCTCTGTTTGTTTGAGTTCCCCACGTACGTGCCAGACACGCTGAATGACGGTCACGGTGGTCAGCGCTGCCATCACATAGATGGAAGCGGCCAACAGTGAAAAATCACCGATACCTAGGCCATTTGCGAACAGGACGCCAATCGAAAGTATCACCACTCGGACAGGCCGTGTGGCCAGACCGACCTTGCATTCGACTCCCAGAGCCTCCGCGCGGGCGCGGGTGTACGACACCATCAGCGAGCCGAGCACTACATATACGCAGGCCGCGGCGGCCAGTGAATCGCCCTGTTCGGCGAAGTACCAGGCGATCGCGGTGATCACGATGCCCTCCTCGATCCGGTCCAGGGTCGAGTCCAGGAAGGCCCCGAACAGCGTGCCTTTGCCGGACATGCGCGAGTAACGCCCGTCGAGGGTGTCCATGACCGAGCCCACGATGAAAGCGATGCCACCGAGGACGAACATCTCCTGGGTGATCAGCACGGCGGCGATCACGTTGCCGACCAGGCCGACCATCGAGATCGCGTTCGGCGTCAGCCTTGACTGGATGAGGGCTTCGCGGGCCTGCTCCTTGAACTCCTGAGCCGAGCCACCGCGCTGTCCGTTGGGGGCGCCACCGGAAGGCGGCGTCGAAGAAGACTCCATTGCGTGAGCTTACCCGCGGATCAACAAGGAACGGGGCGCGCCTTCGGTCGCCATAGACGTCCTGTATCCCCGCTTCGCGCGGATACAAGGCGGCGAGATCCTAAGGCAAGCAATTCCGGTCGCCGAATCTTCCGCCCGGACTGAAGTCAGCGGCGACGGTGACCGAGCCGGGACGGGTCATCGAGACCCGGGTCCAGCCGTTCTCGGTCGAAGCGACACAGCCCCGGCCGGCCTTGACCTTCCAGTAGGGCGTTGACCGGATCCGCACCGTGAAGCTCCCCTGCCGGGGTGAGTACACGCTGAAACCGTCGGTCGTCAGCGAAGTCATGATGGCGGGCCGCTCGACCATCGGCCTGGAATCGAGGACCTTGTAGATCCGCCAGTTCCCTTCGGCCGGGATCTCCTTGAGGAAGGATGGATTCGACCGGACGAGCTTCGCTTCGGTCTCACCCGCGTAGTCGAGGTCGGTCTGCGGCACCGCGACGTAACCCACCGCGAGCCGCTTCAGCCAGCGGTGGTAGCGCTCAGGGTCGAGCTTCTCTTCGTAGAAGAGCGGGTTGTAGTTCCGGTCGGTCTGGCGTTCCCAGCCGCGGGCCAGGGGGAACCCCGGCGCGACCCGGGCCGATTCCCAGTGGCTGGCGACCGGTACGACCTCCACCCGGGCGGGATTGACCGCGAGCCTCGGACCGAGCGCGGCGGCGACCGGGTCGTAGAACTCGGCGGCAACGGCCGGCTCGTTATTCACGAGCTCGAGGTCACGCAGTACGGGGAAGAATTGCCACGCCATGAAAAGCGGGATGAACGCGAGGATCGCCAGGTTGCGGTTGCGGCGCGGCCAGGCTGCACAAAGGAAGAGCGGGCCGACCAGGAGCACCCCGAGCCGGTTGGCGTTCCCGCCCATCGGAGTGCTCAGGGCGAAGGCGGCAACCAGCGCGAAGGCGTAGACGACCATGCCCGTCCGCAGCAGCTTCTCCTCCTTCGGGACCAGTACGGCTGCGATCAGGGTCAGGAAGAAGGCCGGGTAGAAGCTCGTCCACACGTAGGGCTCGTCGCCGCCGCCGGGGAAGAGCAGTGCCACGGCCGCCGCGACGACGAAGGTAACCACGGCCATCTCGATGCCGCGCCGGTCCGGTCGCCGGGCCAGCCAGTGGGCGAACCCGCAGCAGGCGAGGAAGAGGGCCGCGACCGGGCTCGCCAGACCGACCGCCCCCGCCACGACGAGCGACGGCACTCGCCACCCGCGCTGGGCGCAGTAGACGGCCGCAACCGCGAGGAAGACCCCGAGGGCGAAGGTCATACGGCCCGAGAAAAGACTGACCGTCGCCGCGGCTCCGAACCAGATCGCCCCTGCCTGCGCCTGCTTGCCCCACTCCTTGCGAACGATCAGGGCAAAGAGGGCGACCGTGCCGAGCACGGCCGCGACCCCCATGATGCGGAAACCGATCCAGGCGCCGATCGGCGGGGCGAGAAGGCTGTAGCTCGGCAGGTAATGGCCGCCGAACCAGTAGTTGTTCCAGACGGTCGGGCCGGAAAGCTCGAACAGCTCGGTGCGGAAGGTCTGGGCGGCATGGTCCGCACTCAGCGGTTCCATCACCAGGTAGACCACGCTCAGCGCGACGGTCACGGCGATCGGGGCGGCCACGAAGGCCCAGGGATTTTCGCGAGGGGCCATCGTCACCTCAGGCCTCGGAGCGCTGCTCGTCCGCGGCGCGGCTCCAGGCCCACGTCTCGGGCTTGATTTGCGCGACGACGCGGGTGGCGATCAGGAGCGACAGCCCGGCGACCATCCAGCCGAGCAGCGCGTCCACCCAGTAGTGGTTCGCGGTGACCACGGTCACCCAGGCCACGAGCAGGGGCCAGCACGCCCAGAAGACCTTGGCGAACTTGTTTTTCACGCACACGAACGCGGTGCCCCCGATCATCAGGGCCACCGCGCAATGCATCGAGGGCACCGCCGCAAACGGGTTGATCAGCAGCTTGGCCAGTTCGGAATTGTGGTTGACGCTCGATTGGGCGTTGACCGTGTCGATGAATCCATACTCGGGGAACATGCGCGGCGGCGCGGTCGGGAAACCGATGTAACCGACCAGCGCGAGGCCGAGGGACACGAAGAACATGTTGCGGAAGAAGTAGTAGTGGTCGTTCCGGAAGAAGTACATCCAGATCAGGAACCCGAGCAGGACCGAGAACTGGGCGTTCAGGTAGATCGTGTTGGCGAAGTCGATCAGCCAGGTCTCGGTGATCATGAATGCCTGGACCGTAGGCTCGAAGAAGGTGCCCGTGCTCTGCTCGATGTCCATTACCCGCTCGCCGTTCGCGAAAGCCTGAACCGCCCGTCCGTCAGCCATCCCCCGAGCGATCTCGTAGGTCGTGTTGGCAAGCATGTAGAGGGCCAGCTGCAGGAACAGATCGCCCCAACCTCGGGGAAGCCAACCCCCGATCCGGGAAATGATCGAAGACACAGGTCCGGCCATTGTAATCGGGAGCTGGACTATCTCTAGTCTCCCTTTGAATGTCGGGTTCAACACAGCCGATCGTGTGCATGGGAGAGGCCATCGTCGACCTGGTCTGCGAGCGCAACCTGGCCCCCGGCGAAGCGCCCGGTAGCTTCGCGCCCCATCCCGGCGGCGCCCTCGCCAACGTCGCCGTGCAGATCAGCCGGAGCGGCGCCCCGGCCGCCCTCCTCGGCGGGGTCGGCGACGACCGCTGGGGTAGGTGGCTGACCGCCGAGCTCGAGGCCGCCGGCGTGGAGACCGGCTGGATCGCCGAGGTGACCGGAGCCGACACCCCGCTCGGCATCGTCCTCTTCGATTCCGACGGCGAGCCCACCTTCCAGATCTACGGCGAGCACATCGCGCCTACCACCCTTGCGTCCCGGGCCTTCCTCGAGCCAGCCGTCGCGGCCGCCGGGGCGGTGGTAGTCGGGTCGAACACGATGGTCGGCCCGGTCGAGCGCGAGGTGACCCGGCAGGCGGTCGAGGCTGCCCACGAACAGGGGGCGCCGGTCCTGTTCGACCCGAACTTCCGCCCGAACCGCTGGGACGACCACGCGCTCGCGGTCGAGTACTGCCGCGAGCTCGCCGGCGCTTCCGCGGTGCTCAAGTGCAACCGGCTCGAAGCGAGGCTGATGTCCCAGGAGGAAGATTCGCTCGACGCCGCTCGCGCCCTGGCGACTTTCGGGCCGCGGCTGGTCGTGGTGACCGACGGCCAGGGAACCGTCCGGACCGCCGGAGCAGCAGAAGCCGAATACACCGTGGCCGACGCGGAAGTGGTCAGCCCGCTCGGCGCCGTCGACGCATTCATGGGGGCGCTCGCCGCCGGGCTCGCCGGACTCGATTGGGATTTCAGCCGGGTCGACGAGGTTCTGCCTGCGGCCGCGGAGGCCGGCAGTGCCGCCTGCGCCCACTGGGGAGCGCAGGGTTGAGCCTGCCCCCGCTGGTCAGGGTCAACCGGGCCGACTGGAAGCGCCCGACCCGCGAACGTGTCCGGCGGATCCGCGACCGGCTGCGGGAGATGTACGGCCGGCCGCTCAACCTTCCCCACCGCCGTCCCATCGACGAGCTGGTCCGGACGATCCTGTCGCAGGCGACCAGCGACCGGAACCGGGACCGGGCCTACGCCGCGTTGACCGATCGCTTCGAAGACTGGGAGGCAGTCCGCGACGCCCCGGTCGAAGAAGTCGAGGAGGCAATCCGTCCCGGCGGACTCTCGCGCCAGAAAGCCCCCCGGATCCAGGCCGTGCTCGAAGGCGTGGGCGACGAACTCGACCTCGACTGGCTGGAGACCGCCTCACGGGACGAAGCGATGGATTTCCTGACGGGCCTGCCGGGCGTCGGCCGGAAGACCGCGGCCTGCGTGCAGGTGTTCACCTGGGACCGGCCGGAGATCCCGGTGGACGTCCACGTCTACCGGATCGGCGGACGGCTCGGCCTGTTCCGGCCGAACGCCACCTTCGAGGAGGCGCACGACGAACTGCTCCGGCTGGTGGCACCCGAGGATTCGTACGAATTTCACATGAACCTCATCCGCCACGGCCGGGAACTCTGCCGTCCGCGGCCGGACTGCCCCGCCTGCCGCCTCAGCCGGATGTGTCCGTACGGGCGGCAGGTACTCGCCGATGCCGGTCCGGAAACGTAGAACCCGGCCCGACAGGTAATATCCGCACGCATCCTTGCCGGAATCTCCCGCCATGATGAAGAACTCCCATGAGTAAAAAACCATTCGTCGTCTTCGGTCTCGTCCTCGTCCTCCTGGCCGTGCTGATTCCCCTGTGGGCCTTCATGTCCGCCGGTGATCCCGCGCGGGGCCGCATGGAAGTGCCGGAGAACCTCAAGGCCGGCCAGACCGGATTCGAGGACAACTGCGGCAATTGCCACAAGCTCTACGCCGCCGGTACCGACGGCGACTACGGCCCCGACCTCGACCAGAAACTGGCCCCGGCTGGCACCCCCGAAGGTCCTGATGCGGCCGCCGCGATCAAAGGCACCAAGGATTCCGTCCTGAACACCCTCGAGCAGGGCGTCGACGATCCCACCGTCCCGGGACGCATGCCCGCCGGCATCGTCACCGGCCCAGTTGCCGAAGAAATAGCGGAGTTCGTAGCAGCAACGGCCGGCCGCGGCTAACCACCCTCACGGGTTCGGCGCTACACAACATCGGCTTCGTCACCAAGGTATGGAGGAACCCCAAGGTCTGGGTCGGTTTTACCGTAGAGGTCACGGCAAAACCGACCCGGAATTGTCCTAGCCCCCTTCCGGGCGAAAAAGTCCTGCTCAGGGGCATACTTTGACACTTTGTATGAAATCTAATATGATGCGACTTAGATTTTCA
>JBPPMI010000190.1:0-10081 GCA_051305975.1 Solirubrobacterales bacterium | reverse complement strand
TTCGGTTCGAGACCACCCGGTTGCCGTGCGTCAGGGGACCGTCACCGCCATCTCATTCCATCCGGAACTTACGGACGACGACCGCATCCACGCCTGGTTCGCGAAAGTCTGTTCAGCCGCCCGACAGGGGTGAGCCGGCCAGCGTGAAGAACCAGACCATCATGCAGACGAAGGCGATCACGACGGAACCGACGATCGTCATCTCGAGAACGGTCGGGGGCAGGTGCGACTTCTCGGAATCCCGCAGGCTCTTCATCCAGCCCATCCGGATCGGGGCGACGCTCCGGGTACCGGTCAAGTTCATGTAGAGATCGTTCAGCAGGCCGAGGATCCAGGCCATGCCGAGGATCGAGATGATCACTCCGAACAGCACGATCGCGTAAGGACCCATGCTCGGGAACTGCGATGCGGCCGCCTGGGACCCGATCCAGAGCCAGACCAGCGGGATGACAGTCCAGAGCGAAAGGGCAAGCACCAGCATGAGCGCGGCCACGAGACCGGCAGCTATCCTGTGCGGCTTTTTCGCCTCGATTTGCGTAGTCATCCTTCCACCATAGAATCAACAGTATGTCTGGTCACTCGAAGTGGTCTTCGATCAAACACAAGAAAGGTGCCGCCGATGCGAAACGCGGGCAGCGGTTCACCAAGCTCGCCAAGGCGATCACCGTGGCTGCCGGAGAGGGCGGCGGCGACCCTGAAGCGAACGCTTCGCTGGCGACCGCGATCCAGAAAGCGCGTGACGAGTCGATGCCGAAGGCGAACATCGAACGGGCGATCGACCGCGGCACCGGTGAAGGAGCCGACGCTGTCGTCGTCGAGCGGATCCAGTTCGAGGGTTACGGGCCGGGCGGCGCCGCAATCCTGGTCGAAGCCCTGACCGACAACCGCAACCGCACTTCCGCCGAGGTACGCCACGCCTTCAGCCGCCATGGCGGCAACCTCGGCGAACCGGGCTCGGTCGCCTGGATGTTCGAAACTCATGGCGTCGTGGTCGTCGACGGCGACAAGTACAGCGAAGACGACCTGATCATCGCCATCGATGCCGGCGCGAGCGACGTCGTCGAAGAGGACGGCAAGCTCCGTGTGCTCGCCGAGCCGACTGACCTGACCGCAGTCAAGGAAGCCATCGCCGCCGAAGGCATAGAAATCGAATCGGTCGGCCTGGCGGTCGAGCCGACCAGCACGGTCGAGGTCGAGGAATCCGAAGCGGGAACCCTGATCAAGCTTCTGGAGGCGATAGAAGACCAGGACGACGTCAACGAGGTACACGCGAACTTCGACATCCCCGAGGAGGTCCTGGAACGAATCGCCGGTTAGTCCCGAGCGGGGGTTACGGTTTTCGTGTTGGTGGCGCGGGGTGGGGGCGTTCCCGTCCTCACCGCGGGAGCTATGGGCGGGAACACCCCCACCCCACGTATTTAGGAAGGCATCCGATGCTCCGTCCAGAATGGGTAAATAATGCGAGTCGTAATGGGCATAGATCCCGGGACGGCCAACCTGGGCTTCGGCGTTGTGAGAATCGAGGGCGGACACATGGTTGCGCTCGACGGTGGCGTCATCGAAACCAATGCCGGTCAGGCACTGGAGCATCGCCTCGCACACATCCACGGCAGCCTGATCGAGCTGCTCGACTGGCATCAGCCTTCGGCTCTCGCGATCGAGGACATCTACTTCGGCAAGAACGTCACTTCGGCGATGAAAGTCGGCCAGGCATCCGGCGTGGTCATGCTCGCCGCCGCCCAGCGCGGTGTCGACTGTTTCGCCTACACGCCCCAGGCAATCAAGGTCGCCGTGTGCGGTTCGGGCGAGGCGGCCAAGCGACAGGTCCAGAAAATGGTCGGAACCCTGCTGGGACTCACCGAAGTGCCCAGGCCGGATCATGCCGCCGACGCGCTGGCGGTAGCGATCTGCCACGGCGGCACCGCCGGTCGCCGCGAAGCTGAGGAGGCCGCCCGGATGACGGGTGCTTCTCCTCCGGCGGAGCAGGCCGAGCGGGTCCCGAGTTGATTGCCTCGGTCCGCGGCGAGGTCCTGGTCAGACGTGCCGATCACGTCGTGATCGAGGCCTCGGGCGTCGGCTATCGCCTCACCGTCAGCGCGGAGACGCTGCGGAGCGTACCGGCTTCCGGGCAGGAGACTTTCCTCCACGCGGAGACGATCAGCCGCGACGATTCGCTTTCGCTCTACGGCTTCGCAACCGAGGAGGAGCGGGACCTCTTCGTCCAGTTGATCGGCGTCAGCGGCATCGGCCCGAAGGTCGCTGTCGCCGCACTATCGGGTGGGCCGCACCGCGAACTGATCGCCGCGATCGTGTCCGGTGACGCCAAACGCTTCCAGGCGGTGCCGGGCATCGGTAAACGTACGGCCGAGCGGATCATCCTCGAACTGAAGGACCGGGTAGCCGAAGAAGTCGCGCAATCGGGCGGCTCGATCGCTGCCCCCGAAGCGAGCAAAGCCCGATCCCTGGCCCGGGACGGCCTGATCAACCTGGGTTACGCGCCGCTCGAGGCCGAGCAGATGCTCGACGGGCTCGAAGAGGGCGATGACGCCGAGACCCTGATCGGGGCAGCACTGAAACGTGCCGCACCCGGCAACCGGGGCGCCTGATGGACGACCTGCCCGATTTCGGCGGAAGCCGGATCAACCTGAGCATCGACGGCGAGTTGCCGGAAGGCGCCGAACCGCGTGTCCACGACGCCCGCGCCGACGTTCCCGACCAGGAACTCGACGTCTCACTCCGCCCGCCGAAGCTCGCCGACTTCGTCAACCAGACGCAGGTGACCGACCAACTCGCTGTCTTCATCGAAGCCGCCCGGCGCCGAAACGAGCCGCTCGACCACGTCCTGCTGGCCGGTCCGCCGGGTCTCGGCAAGACCTCGCTGGCGAACATCGTCGCCGCCGAGATGGGGGTGAACCTCGTCCAGACCGCCGGGCCGGCGCTGGAACGAAAGGGCGACGTCGCCGCATTCCTGACCTCGCTCGAGCCGG
Organism: Solirubrobacterales bacterium; assembly: GCA_051305975.1. Lineage (GTDB taxonomy): Bacteria > Actinomycetota > Thermoleophilia > Solirubrobacterales > 70-9 > 67-14. Next base: position 7,094 of record JBPPMI010000190.1, on the reverse strand, counting down.
GCAGCGTCTTCTTCATCGACGAGATCCACCGTCTCGGCCGTGCCATCGAGGAGACGCTCTACCCGGCGATGGAAGACGGGGAACTGCCGGTCGTGCTCGGCCAGGGGGCAGGGGCGCAGACCGTGACCCTGCCGTTGCCGCCGTTCACGCTCATCGGCGCGACCACCCGCAGCGGCCTCCTCACAACGCCTCTCCGCGACCGGTTCGGGGTCTCCCACCGGCTCGAGTACTACACGCCGGCCGACCTGGCGAGGATCGTGCTGCGCTCGGCCGAGATCCTGAAGGTGAAGATCGACGACGCCGGCGCCCACGCTATAGCCGAGCGGTCCCGGGGAACACCACGCGTCGCCAACCGTCTGCTCAAGCGGGTGCGCGACTTCGCCGAGGTCAAGCACTCGGGCATCGTCGATGCCGAGATCGCGGCGTCCGCCCTCGAGATGCTCGAAGTGGATCAGGCCGGGCTCGACCGTTCGGACCGTGCGCTGCTCGAACTGATCGCGGTCAAGTTCAGCGGCGGACCCGTCGGCCTGTCGACCATCGCCGTGGCGATCGGCGAGGAGCAGGACACGATCGAAGACGTCCTCGAGCCGTACCTCCTCCAGCAGGGGATGCTGAAACGTACCCCGCGTGGGCGTGTGCTGACACCGGCAGCCTTCGAGCACCTGGGGCTTCCGGTCCCCAGCAGTAATCAACAACTTTTCTAGAAGCTGAGGACGACACGATCCAGGTCGCACAGCAAAACGATTCGTGACTTCTACTGGGCGAAGTGACCTGGATTCATTGAGTCCGAAAATCCGGTGCGCCAACTGGCGTATTTCGGCTGCCAGCCGAGTTCTTCCTTTGCTTTGGCGTTCGAAGCTCCGCGCATCTCGACTGCGCTAGTGGCCGTCGCCTTTCCCGCGATCAGCTTTGCCAGCCAAAGCGGCGCGTGCCTCGGAGGCTTCGCACCCAGCGCCTCCGCGTAGACCGGCAGCCAGTCCTCGAGAGCGGCCGGTTCGTCGTCGACGATGTTGTAGATCCCCGCGGCGCCATTGTCGACGGCGCATACCGCGGCGGACGCGGCATCTTCGGGGTGGGTGAAGGAGAAGGTGCCGGTTCCCGCACCGACAACCGGGAACTTGCGCTTCTTCACGTCGAGGCCGGTGGTGCCGTCCGCGGCGTACCAGGTGTCCTCGCCGTAGAGGAACCCGTACCGCAGACAGAGTCCTTCGAACCCGTCCGCCTCGAGCACCTCGCGTTCGTTGGTGATCATCGCCCGGAACGAATCACCGAAAGCGCCCGGCGCCTGGTCTTCGACCGGGTCGTACTCGGTCTTGACCCAGGTCCCTTCCTGCCGGTACATGAACGAAAGGCTCTGGGAGATGAAACGGCCGACCCCTGCGGACCTTGCCGCTTCGACCAGGTTGTGGCCACCCCTGGTCCGGATGAGGTTGTTACCTATGTAGAAGTCCGGATCCTTCGGGTTGTAGTCCGTCGGCAGGGCGGTCAGCTGGTTGATCACGACCTCGGGGGCCGCTTCCGCGACTGCCTTCATGACCGCGTCGGGGTCGAGGGCGTCGCAAACCACCGGGGTGCCGCCATCGGAGACGATCCCGGTGCTCTTCGATTCGGTACGGGTGGTGCCGGTCACTTGGTGCCCGGCCGCGACGAGCTGACGCACCAACGGCCTTCCGATCACTCCAGTGGCTCCGGCCACTAACACTTTCATCGAAGTACAGGCCTCCTTCAGGCTTCGGCGGGCGCGATCTCGGTTCGGTTGCGAAGGCTCATGTACCGGGCGAAGATGGCGCCGTTGATGAACATGAAAAGACTGTAGACGCCCGCCGGAACGATGAACGCGTCATCGCCCAGCAGCCCTCCGACCGTGATCGCCACTGTCGCGTTGTGGATGCCCAGCTCGAGCGCGATCGCGGTCGACGCCCGTTCCGAGAGCTTGAGGGCCTTCGCGGCGCTGAAGCTGATCCCCATCGCCAGGAGGTTGAGGACAAGTGTCGCGAGAGCGACCGCGGCGAAGTTGTCCATGATCGTGCCCCACTCGGAGATGACGGCGGCGGCGACGACGAGCACGAAGACGACGAGGGCGGCCCGGTCGAGCCCGGGCTTCTTTACCGAGGTCCACGCCGGCGCCTTCTGGCGGACCAGCATTCCGATCGCCAGGGGGATCAGGGTTATGACGATGACCCGGGCAGCGACCCCGACCATGTTCACGTCGTCGATCAGGTTGCCGTTGCCGAAGTGGTTGTCGGCGAGCTGCAGGTAGAGCGGAACAGTGATCACGCAGAGCACGCTAGAAAGGGCCGTGAGGGTCACGGACAGCGCGGTCTCGCCCTTGGCCAGATGGGTGTACATGTTGGCCATGGTTCCGCCGGGGGAAGCACCGAGCAGAACCAGTCCGACGGCGAGGACGGGATCCAGGTTGAACACCGTGGCCACGAACGCCGCGAGGAAGGGTGAGACCAGGAGAAGGTTGACCAGGCCGACGGTTACGCCCTTGGGGATCCGGATCACGCGGCGGAAATCGTCCGGAGTCAGGCTCAGGCCGATGTTGAACATGATGAAGATGAGCGAAAGCGGTAGAACGACTTCGATCATGCAATGGCCTCCGGTTGGCGAACGGTTCCGACGCCCGTTCCGCGGGAATCGTAGAAGCTTTCGCTCGTCGGAAGCACACACCGCGAAGGCGCGCCGAATCGGCGGCTTCACTAGCCTTGGCTTCGATGCCTTTCTTCATCTGTCCCAACTGCGGCAACCGCGAAAGCGGAGGAGACCGTACCGCCGGCTTCAGCACCAGGCCGAAGGGTTGCTCCAAGTGTGGATTCGGGTTCGTGTTCGAACTGCTCGACGACTACTACCCGGCTCCGAACGCCGCTTTCTTCGTCTGTGACCAGGAGGGCCGCGTCATCGACGCCGGCCGGGGCAGTTACGAGCTGACGGGCCTGAACGACGAAGACGTGATCGGCCGCCCCGTGAAGGACGTGCTCGGGCTGCGCTGGGTCGATCGCGGTGACGGAGGCGAGACTGCCGACACCAACGGCGACGGCGAGACCGATCCGATCGAGACCTCGCTCGAATGGGGCGTACGCTCGCTCGGCAAGCGGGTCGCGGTCAATTCCGAGAACGAATCCACTGCCGAAGCAATCGCCGACGTCTTCCCCGCATACGACGACGACGGAGGGCTGATGATCGTCCTCACTCCGGAAGGATAAACTCCCCGCAATGGGAGGCAGGCGCCGCAATATATTCGTGCTGCTATTCGTGGCGGGACTGGTAATTGCATCGGTCATCGTTTCGCTCAGCAAGCCCACACAGCTCGGCCTGGACCTCCAGGGTGGCATCGAACTCACCCTGCAGGGACGAGAGACACCGCAGGCCCCTGAAGTCACGACCGAGGCGATGGACCGCTCGGTCGACATCATCCGTTCCGGCTGCGACCGTCTCGGCATCTCGGAAATCGAAGTCTCCCGCCTCGGCGCCGACCAGATCTCGGTCGGAATCCCCGGTGCCACATCGGTCGGCAAGGCGACCGAATGCGCGACGAAACCGGCCCGGCTCTACTTCTATGACTGGCAGAACAACCTCGTCGGCCCGGCCAAGACACTGCAGACCGACCTCGATGGCACTTCCGATCCCGAGAAGGTCGCGGAACAGCAGCGTCAGAAATGGATCGACGCCGGACGTCCGCCAACCGAAGGTTCCAACCGAAGCCTGATCGGTCTCGGTGCCGAGCCGACGATCTACGACGCGGTCGAGCTGGCATCCAAGCAGAAGCGCGTCGCCGACTGCCCGAACTGCGCCGCGCCGGACCAGTACTACCTGTTCTCCGACGACAAGGAGCACACTTACCTTTCCGGCCCCGTCAACGACAAGGCCGACCTCTACTTCGATGAGCAGGGCACACCCATCCCGAAGGAGAACACGGAAGTGAAGGAAGTGCCCCAGGGCACGGTCGTGGTCACCGAGCAGGCGACCGACGGCAACGGCGACAACCTCCCGGGTGAAGAGAACGCTGGCTACTACGTTCTCAAGGACGACGCCGCGCTGTCCGGCAACGACATCAAGGATCCGCAGCAGGAGATGGATCAGAGCGGCCTGCCGAACGTCACCTTCAGCTTTACCGACAACGGCCGCCAGGCTTTCCAGGACATCACCCGCAAGATCGCCCAGGAGGGCCAGGCCCGCGCAATCGGACCGGTCACGGCCGAGCAGGCGTCCCAGCTCTCTGGCAACTTCGCGATTGTGCTCGACGGTGGCGTCGTCTCGCGGCCAATCATCAACTTCGTCGAGAACCCCGACGGTATCGACGGCCGCACAGGTGCCCAGATCTCAGGCGGATTCGACGTTTCCGGTGCGCAGGAACTGGCCGAGTTCCTCCAGCGCGGCGCGCTGCCGATCGACCTCACCCTGACCAGCCAGAGCCAGGTCTCGGCCAGCCTCGGCCAGGAGGCCCTCGACCAGGGCGTGCTGGCTCTGGTGATCGGCCTGATCCTGGTGATCATCTTCCTGATCGCCATGTACCGCTTCCTCGGGATCGTGGCTTCACTGGCCCTGATCGTCTACGCGATCATCTTCCTGGCGATGATCAAGGTGATCCCGATCACCATGACGCTGCCAGGCATCGCCGGCCTCGTCTTGACCATCGGTGTGGCCGCCGACTCGAACATCGTCATATTCGAGCGAATAAAGGAAGAGATGCGGCTCGGGCGTTCTGTCACGTCCGCCATCTCGATCGGTTACCGCCGCGGCATCGGAACGATCATCGACGCCAACGTCGTCACCCTGCTCACTGCATTCATCCTCTTCGTCCTCGCCACGTCCGGCATCAAGGGGTTCGCTTTCACCCTCGGTATCGGCACCCTCGTCTCACTGCTCACCGCCGTCGTATTCACCCAGGCGCTGCTCTTCTCGATGAGCAATACGAACTTCCTGCGTTCTGGAAGGGGCTTCAGCGGGGTCGAAGGCAAGGAACGCTGGCATTTCGACTTCATGGGCAACGCCAAATGGCTGTTCGCGATCTCGGGAGTGATTCTGCTGATCGGTGCCATGGCCCTTACCACGAAGGGACTCAACTTCGGCATCGACTTCGAGTCGGGCACCCGAATCGAAGTCGCGCTCGACGAGAGCACCACCGCGGAAGATCTCCGCTCGGCGGTTGCCGACGACGGACTGGCCGACGCCGAGATCCAGGCGATCGACAATCCGGTCCTCGGTGAGAACGCCTTCCAGATCGAGAGCGACACGCTCGACCCGAACGAACTCGCTGCCGTCGAGGAGACCCTCAACGACGAATACGGCGTGTCTGCCGACGGGTTCAGCAGCACGAGCGTGGGGCCCACCTTCGGCGCCTCTGTCGCCCGCAGTGCCCTGCTCGCGGTCGCCTTCTCCCTGCTCCTGATCACTGGATATGTGGCGGTCCGGTTCGAACCGAAGTATTCGGTACCGATCCTCATCGCGATCATGCACGACATCCTGATTGCCCTTGGCGTCTACGCATTGATTGGTGCCGAGGTCTCCAGCGCAACCGTTGCGGCCTTCCTCACGATCCTGGGCTATTCGCTCTACGACACGATCATCGTGTTCGACCGAATACGCGAGAACCAGCCCAAGATGCCTCGAGCGACCTTCTCGCAGATCACCAACAAGTCGATGTCCGAAGTGATGACGCGTTCGCTCGCGACCAGTGTCTGCACCCTGTTCGGCGTGCTTTCGCTGCTGATCTTCGGCGGCGAGACGCTTCGCAGCTTCGCGATCGCGATCCTGGTCGGCATCGCTTCCGGTACCTACTCATCGATCTTCATCGCTTCACCGGTGCTCGCGCTCTGGAAGGAGCGTGAACAGGGCTTCCGTCGCCGCCGGCGCCAGCAGATCGAGACCCAGGGCAGCGTTCCCGCGTTCGCCTCCGACCTCGAGGTGTCCAAGATGGGCGACGTGGACGAAGAAGGCGAAGACGGTCACACCGAAATCATCGACGGCGAGTCCGTCACGGTCCCGGAGCATCCGAGTCCGCGCAAGAAGAGGGGCAGGAAATAATGGCGGTCGTAGTCTGGATCACCACGGGCCTGGCTCTCTGGCACTTCTCGATCTTCGTGCCGGAGCGCTTCTGGCAGGGAATCATCGGAGCCTTGATCGGAGCGCTTCTCGGTTCGGTCGTGTCCGGCGCGCTGATCCAGCTTGCGCTGGGCGAAGGAATCAACGACACGAACATGGTCACCTTCCTCGCGGCGATCCCCGGCACTATCGTCGGCGTGGGAATCATCTACTGGATCGGCACCCGTACGGGCGAGCCGGAACTCGAAATCTAGGTCGGTCTCGATCGCATTCGAGGCTCAGCCGTACCGGGTCGACGAAGCTCGCCGACTCGTCGCTGAACTCGGCCTGAGCCGCCCCGTCGCAACCGCCCTCGTCAGGAGGGGGCATCGCACCGTTGCCGAGGCGAAGACCTTTCTCGCGGCAGCCGAGCGGCATGACCCGTCGGAGTTCAACGACATCGACGAGGTGTCCGAATTGATCCTCTCCGCGGTTGACGCCGGTGAGAAGATCACGATCTACGGCGACTTCGACGTGGATGGCGTCGCGTCCACTGCCATCATGGTCAGCCTGCTCCGCGGACTCGGCGCTGCCTGTGACTGGTTCATCCCCGATCGCATCGACGGATACGGCCTGCGGGACGAAGCGATCCGGACCATCGCCGGCCGCGGCACCGGACTGGTCATCACGGTCGACTGCGGGGTGACCTCGGTCGGCCCGGTGGCCCTGGCGAAGGAACTCGGAATGAAGGTCGTGGTCACCGACCACCACCAGGTCGATCCCGAGCTGCCCGACTGTCCGATCCTCCACCCGGAAGTGAGCGAGTACCCGTTTCCCCAGCTCTGTGGCGCGGCGGTCGCCTGGAAGCTCGCTTGTGCGATCCGGCGGGCCCGCGGCGCCGACCCGGCCATCGACGAGAAGGACCTCGACCTGGTCGCCCTGGCGACGGTGGCGGACGTGATGCCGCTGGTCGGCGAGAACCGGAACCTGGTGCGGGAGGGCGTAAAAGTGGCTAGGCGAGCCGAACGCATCGGCCTGCGGGCGCTGATGAAGGAGTCAAGGGTCGAGCC
>JBPPMI010000189.1:0-3818 GCA_051305975.1 Solirubrobacterales bacterium | reverse complement strand
CGTCCTGATCATGAAAAGCACAGTCCCGGCCGGCACCGGAGAGACGATTCGTCGGGACCTGCCCGGCATGGCGTACGTCTCTTGCCCCGAATTCCTGAAGGAAGGAACAGCGGTCGAGGACTTCCTGAACCCCGACCGCGTGGTCGTCGGCGCCGTCCCGGACGATCGTGCCGCAGCGGACGAAGTGGCAGCCCTGTACGAACCGCTCGGCGGCGAGATCGTGATGACCGACATCTCGAGCGCGGAGATGATCAAACTCGCTTCCAACGCCTATCTCGCGACCCGGATTTCGTTCATCAACGAGATCGCGAATGTCTGCGAAGAAGTCGGGGCGGACGTGGGGGAGGTCGCCCGCGGAATGGGCCTCGACGAGCGCATCGGCCCGCACTTCCTGCGACCCGGCATCGGTTTTGGCGGATCCTGCTTCCCCAAGGACGTGAACGCCCTGAAACTGCTCGCCGGCAACTCGGGCTACCACTTCCAGTTGCTCAACTCGGTGATCGAAGTGAACGAACTCCAGAAGCGGCGAGTGGTCAGCAAACTCGCCAAACACCTTGGTTCCCTCGTGGGCAAACGGGTCGCCCTCCTCGGTCTGGCGTTCAAACCGGAGACCGACGACATGCGCGAGGCGTCGAGCCTCGTCCTCTCGGCCCGGTTGCGGGGCGAAGGTGCAGAAGTTGTTGCGTACGACCCGGTTGCGATGGATGCGGCAAGGAGTCTCCTGCCGGGGGTGGAAATGAGGGATACGGCGCTGTCGGCGCTCGAAGGTTCGGATGCGGCGGTGCTGGTCACCGAGTGGCCCGAGTTTCGGGAACTGGACTGGGCCGGGGCCGCTTCAACGATGAAGCGCCCTCTGATCATCGATGGAAGAAACTTTCTCGACGCTGACGTACTGCACGGGGCCGGCTTCGCTTACGAAGGAATCGGCCGCCCGGGAGTGGGCGCCGACACGGAGTAGAAAATTGCAAGCATTGGTTCTCGTAGGTGGCAAGGGCACGCGGTTGAGGCCGCTGACCACGGAAATCCCCAAACCGGTCCTCACTCTTGTGGACCGTCCGTTTCTCAGTTACATGATCGAATGGCTGGCCTCGCACGGTGTCGATGACATCGTCTTCGCCTGCGGTTTCCTGCCGGACCAGCTGGAAGCGGTCCTCGGCAACGGGGGCGAGAGCGGGCCGAGGCTCAGGTATGTCGTCGAACCCGAGCCCTTCGGCACGGCCGGCGCCATCAAATTTGCCGAGGACCATCTCGGGGAACGGTTCTTCGCCCTGAACGGCGACGTGCTGGCCGACCTCGACCTGACCTCGCTGTGGAACTCCCACATCGAACGCGGGGCGAGTGCATCGCTCGGTCTCTACCCGGTGGAGGACCCGACCGGCTACGGCCTGGTCGACCTCGACGACGAGGGCCACGTCCTCGACTTCCACGAGAAGCCGGGACCGGGACACTCCGGAGCAGGACTGATCAACGCCGGCACGTATGTGCTCGAGAAGTCCGTGCTCGCAGGCATCGCCGCGGACACCGACGTCTCGATCGAGCGGGAAGTGTTCCCGTCCTTGGTCGGCCAGGGCCTCTACGGCCTGCGGCTCGATGGGTACTGGAAGGACATCGGCTTGCCCGATCGCTTCTCGGAGGCGTGCTGGGACATCCTGGAAGGACGGGTCAAGACGGAGGTCGAGACCAGCGAAGACGGGGTCTTCATCGGCTCGGACTGCGAAATCGACCCGGCCGCGAAGATCGGCCCCAGGGCCGTGATCGGTGACCGTTCGACGGTCGCCGGAGGGGCCCGGATCAGTGAATCGGTCCTGATCTCGGACTGTGAGATCGGTGAGAACGCCGTGGTCAGCGGGTCGATTCTCTCTGCCGGCGTCGAAGTAACACCAGATTCACGCCTTGATGATGCGGTTCTGGGTAAGAATGAGGTAGTGCGATGATCAATGATGTCCTCGATATCCCGAATCACATCCGCGACGCCCTCTGGAGGGTCGACTCGGCTCAGCTCAAGGCGAGACCCTCTCACGGGTTCGTCGTCTGCGGCATGGGAGGTTCCGCCATCGGGGCGGAACTCGCCCGCGGCCTGATCGGGCTCCGCCTCACGGCACCGATGGTGGTCGTCAGGAGCTACAACCTCCCGAAGTGGATCAACAGCGACTGGGCGGTGCTCGCCTCGAGTTACTCCGGTGACACCGAAGAGACGCTTTCGTCGTTCGAACAGGCCGGCGAGGCCGGAAGCCACCGCTGGGTGGCCGGCACCGGAGGCAAGCTCGGGGAAGAGGCACGGAAGTCCGACATCGGCATTGTCGGGCTCCCCGGTTTCTTCCAGCCGCGCGTGACCGTGGCGTATATGACCGTCGTAGCCGCTTGCGCAGCCAACCTCGCCGGTGTCGCCCCCGATACGAGGCAGGAGCTCGAAGGAGCGGCCGACCACCTGGAGAGCTGCCGCGACGTCTTGCGTCCGATGGCGGAAGAGCTCGCTTCACAGATCGACGAGACTCCTCTGGTGATCCACGGGGCCGGCATGACCAGTTCGGTGGCCAAACGCTGGGCCAACCAGTTCAACGAGAACGCCAAGCAGCTCGCTTTCAACGCCGACATCCCCGAGGCGAACCACAACCTGATGGAAGCCTGGGACAAGGGCAGTGGCGGCCTCGGTGCGGTCTTCCTGACCGACCCCGGCCTGAGCCCCCGGGAACGCCGCCGCATGGAACTGACCGCGGAATCGATCGAACGCACCGGAGCCTCCGTTTTCAACATCGAAGCCGAGGGCGAGACCCGCGCCGACCGCCTGTTCTGGCTGGTCATGCTGGGCGACCTGGTCTCGGTCGCGGTGGCCGAGAAGCGTGGCATCGACCCGCTTCCCGTCGACGAGATCCAGGACTTCAAAAGAAGGTTGGGCAAAGCCTGATGAACGCGATGGTGCTGGCGGCCGGACTCGGCACCCGGCTGCGGCCCATCACCTACTCCGTGCCGAAACCGATGGTTCCGGTGCTGAACCGGCCCGTGATGGAACACATAGTGCGGCTGCTCGAAAGCCACGATTTCAACCAGATCGTTGCCAACCTCCACTGGTTCCCGGACACGATCACCGACCACTTCGGTGACGGTTCGGCTTTCGGCGTCGACCTCGAATACAGCCGCGAGGAAGAGCTTCACGGCACCGCGGGCGGCGTGTTCGAAGTCCGCGAATTCCTCGGTGACTCGTTCCTCGTCATCTCCGGCGACGCGCTAACCGACATCGACCTGACCGCGATGAAGGCGTTCCACGAGTCCCACGAAGGGGTCGCGACACTCGCCACCAAGAAGGTCAGTGACACCTCGGAGTTCGGCGTCATCATCACCGGCGACGACGGTCGCATCCAGGGTTTCCAGGAGAAGCCCGAGCGGGCAGAGGCGCTCTCGGACCTGGCCAACTGCGGCATCTACATGTTCGATAGCGAGATCTTCGATTTCTTCCCCGGACCGGGGGAGAGCAAGCTCGCCGAGCCCGGACACCCGGACGGATTCGCTGACTGGGCGCTCGACGTCTTCCCTGCCCTCTTGGAATCGGGACGGCCGTTCTATTCCTACGAATTCGATTCCTACTGGAACGACGTCGGCACGGTCGCCGAGTTGATTCAGGGGAGCTTCGACGGACTGAACGGTGCTGTAGACCTGTCGATCCAGGAACCGGAGAGGGAACCCGGCCTGTGGATCGACGACGGCATCTCGACCGAAGGCGTCGAGATCGAGGGACCGGTGCTGATCCCCGAAGGCTGCGAACTCTCCCCGGGAGCCGAACTGACCGGACCGCTCGTGCTCGGCAAGAACTGCAAGGTGGG
>JBPPMI010000188.1:0-2089 GCA_051305975.1 Solirubrobacterales bacterium | reverse complement strand
CCGAGCTCCCTTGATTCTCCTCACCGGCGCGACCGGCTCGATCGGCTCGAGGCTCCTGCCGCGGCTCCTGGAGTCAGGAGAGCAGGTCCGTTGCCTGGTCCGCGAGCCGAGGCGGCTCGGTGACCAGCGGGTCAACGTCCAGATCACGATGGGTGACCTGCGCGAGCTTTCCGACCCGTACCTCCTGCGCCAGGCGATGCGCGGCGTCGACACAGTGATCCACCTGGCCGCATCTATCCGCGATCAGCCCCCTTTCCGCGTCGAGGAACTGAACGGTCTCGCGACGGTCCGGCTGCTCGAGGCAGCCGCAAAGGCCGGCGGCGAACGTTTCGTGTTCTTCAGCGCACTGAACACCTCCGCGGTCCAGCGCACCCGGTTCTTCCGGGCGAAATGGGTCGCCGAACAGGCGGTGCTGAATTCGGACCTGGAGACGACGATCTTCCGGCCGTCGATCGTCTTCGACAACTCGGACCCCTGGATCACGCTGCTCCGCCGCCTGTCATTCCTGCCGATGATCCCGATCTCCGGTGACGGCAGTTCGGTCTACCAGCCGATCTGGGCCGACGACGTCGCCCGCGCCGTGATGGCGTCGCTCGAGAAGCCGGCCGACAACGAGATCGTCGACCTGGCCGGGCCGGAGACGCTCACCTACTCGCAGATGTCGATCCTGGTCGGCCAGCTCGCCGGCAGGCCCCGGCGCCTCTGGCACGTGCCGCTCCCGATCGTCCACCTGGCCCTCAGCACCCTCCACGAGATCTTCAAGGAGAAGGTGTTCGCGACCTGGCAGGAAGCCGAGCTTATGCGGGTCTCGATGACGTCGAACCGTGGCACCAGTGACGTCGAAGGGCTGGGCGTGACCCCGTCGCGCATGGCGGACGTTCTTTCCCATCCCGGCTGAACCGCAACGGGGCCCCGGTGCCCTTGTTACGAAGGTATGGCAGTGAAGCCCCTGGCCCGGCTCGCACCGGCCCTTCTCGTGTGCCTGTTCCTGCTGTTTTCCGCGGGAACATCCCACGCTGCCATTTTCGGACCGCCGAAAGGCAAGGTCCTTACCGGGGTCAGCGACGACGGCTCGCTCGAAAGCTTCCAGAACTTCACGGAAACGGTCGGCAAGCACCCCGCGGTCCTGCAGACCTTCCACCCCTGGGGGAACGGCCTCGACCTCGCCTACGAACGCTGGGGCAACGCGCGGGTCACCCCCATGCTCCACATCTCAACCGCGGACGACGAGACGCTGGAAGAGCTCATCACCCCGAAGGAGATCGCGACCGGCGCCGGCGACCCCTACCTCTGGAAGATGAACCGGTTCTTCGCGGAGAAGGGCCTGCGCGCCTACATCCGTCCGCTTGGTGAACCGAACCGCTGCCTCAACGCCTGGTCGGCGGTCTACTGCGACGGATCGAAGCGCGGCGGCGAACACACCACCTACTGGTACCGGAAGGCGTTCCAGCGGATCGCCGTGATCGTGCGTGGCGGCCGGGAGACGGTCGCCATCAACAGACTCCTCAGGAAGCTGCGGATGCGGCACGTCCAATGGGGCGGCGCGAAGCAGCCCGAGACGATGCCCGCGGCGCCGGTCTCGATGGTCTGGAGCCCCCTCCCCGCCGGTTCGCCGAAGGCACGCGGCAACTGGCCTGGCAACTACTGGCCCGGCAGCTACTTCGTCGACTGGGCGGGAACGGATTTCTATTCGAACTATCCGTACTGGCGGGACCTCAACAGGTTCATGCGGGGACGGCCGTGGCGGGACAAGCCGATCGCGATCACCGAATGGGGTGTGACCGGAGCCGATGACGTCACGTTCGTTCGCCAGATGTTCCACTGGGTGAACAAGCGCCCGAGGGTGAGGATGTTCCTCTACTACCGCGGTTTCGGCGACTTCGATCCCTACAACCCGTACTACTACCCGGAGGCGATGCGGGCGATGCGCAACAAGCTGAAGGACAACCGCTTCATACCGTTCTCGTTTGGCCACGCCCGGCGTTAGCCGGCGAGGTAGCGCTCGACCCTTCCGGTCTCCGTTTCCAGCTTTTTCATCTCGGCCGGCGTCAGGTCGCGGAGCGGTTCGAGCTTCACCTTCCCGCCGGGC
>JBPPMI010000187.1:0-7387 GCA_051305975.1 Solirubrobacterales bacterium | reverse complement strand
ACCACGCCCTGGCAGTCGTTCGGGGTCGTGGTCGCCGCGGTCCCGAGCGCGCCGCGGGCCCGACCAGACCGACACGTCCCGGCCCTCGACCGTGCGGCGGGTGCTGCACCTCGTTGACCTGCATTTTCGCCCCTCTCCCACGGCCCGGGAAATCCAAAAGAAGCAACTGTTCCCGGCCTGGGTCGAGTACACCCTGAACTCGATGTGGATCTACGACACAACCCACTTCAGCTGGGCCGGAATGGCGGTGCTGATCATCGAGGACCTGGTCTCTCGGAAGTGGATCCCCGAGATCGTCTCGGTAGAGGAAACCTCCACCCAGGTCGAGCTCGCCTTCACCGCCGCACTCGAAACCGAGCGACTGCTCGCGATCTCCGACAACGGCGCCCAGATGACCTCAGGCTCGACCAGAGAGTTCATGGCGTTTTGTGCGATCGCCCAGCACTTCGAGCGACCAGGAACCCCGACCGACCAAGCCTGGATCGAGAGCCTCAATGGACACATCAAGATCGACTACCCGCACCTGCTCGCGATCCGCGACCCGGCCACCCTGCGCGCGGAGCTGGTCGTGACCCGAGCTCACTACAACGGTGTCCGGCTCCAACAGGGCATCGGCTACGTGACGCCCGACGACGAACACGAAGGACGAGGTGAAGCCATCCGCAACGCCCGCCAGGCCGGCCTCGAGCAGGCCCGGCTACGCGGGCTTGCCGAGCACCGCCAGGAACGACAGACTCGACCCACCCAGGACCCCGACGATGTTGGCTAATAGATCGCCAAAGTGCGTCACGGAGTCAGAAACACGTCACCGGGCATCTGCCAGGGCGTGGGCTAGGGCAGGGGGTTGTCCAGGATCTGGGTGAAGGTCTCGCGTTCGTCGGCCTTGGCTCCGGTCAGCGCCCACCCGAGCGAGAGCCCGTGCACGGTGGTGACCAGGTGCAGCCGCAGCCCCAGAAGAACCTGCTGTGGGAGGCGCAGTAGCCGTACTCGGCCCATCCGGCCAGCTCAGAGCGCCTCTGGGTCTCCCGGAAGCGGCCGCATTCGACCGGCGTGGAGTCGACCAGCCACACCTCATCGGAGGCGACCCGGTCTGCGCGGCCAGTTCGGCGATCAGCCAGGCTGGACTAACCACTCGACGCTGCGGAACTGGATCCGCCGCGACGTTGGGGTCAACGGTGTGTCGACCGGCGGCTTGGTGCCCGGCGGAGAGTCGCTGAGCGAGGAGGTCATCCGGCTGTCGGGAGAATGCGAAGCTGCGGCGCGCGAGCTCTGAGTGTCATTGACCGGATGGACGTTCGCGCTACATTAAGACCGGTGCTCGAAGGATTGCACGCCGAATTCCAAGAGACAGTGCACTTGGGACGTTTGGAAGGGAGTACCGTGCATTTCATCGAGGGCACGAGGGCGGTACGGCTGGGGTTCCGGGCCGGATGGTCACTGCCAGCCCACGCCCCGTCCACCGGCCAACGAATGCTCAGCAAGCTCGACCCGGATGCGCTTCGCAGTGTGTATCCGCACGAGACCCTCAAGGCCGTCACTCAGCGGTCCCTGACCGGCAGGTCACAACTGAAGGAAGCGTTCGTGTCGGTGTGCAGGGACGCGTTTGCCACCAGCAATGAGCAGAGCGAAGAGGGCGTGATGTCTGTCGCGGTCGCCGCCTACGGGGTTAGTGGAGCTCTACACGCGATCAATGTCTCGGTACCGAAGCACCGGATGACCAACGATCTGCGCACGCAGATCGTTGACAGCGCGTTAAGGGCAGGCCATGAGCTAGACGGACTCAAGATATGGGGCCACGGAGCCAGAGCGAGCAGTCAAGCCCTGTGCGTGAGAAAACAATGCTGCGTGGACCAATTAGAACCGTCACCGCCGCAGTTCATGCGGAGTCTCGATGGAGCTTAGGCAGCTTCAATACTTCATCGCGGTGGCCCGCGAGGGCACATTCCTCGGTGCGGCAGCCAACGCTGGCGTGGCGCAGCCGACACTTTGGCGTCAGGTTCGAGCACTCGAGCGCGAACTCGGCGTGGCGCTCTTTGAGCGGACGGGGCGCAGCGTGCGCATCACTAGCGCCGGGACTCAGCTTCTTCCTCATGCCAGCAAGCTGCTGGCCCAAGCAAGTTCGCTACATGCGTTGGGCTCGAGGCTGTCCACGGGTCAGGCGGGCGTGGTGACGGTGTCATGTGCCCACCCGCATGTGCAGCGGTTTCTCGCACCGCTCATCGGAAGTTTTCACAGCGAGGAACCGAATGTTCATGTCGCCCTCCACGAGTCCGCTGACCTACCTCAGATAGATCGGGTTCTGACCGGCGAATCCGACTTCGTCACCACTCTCCTCCGGACGGAACATGGGCTCGATGGGTGCCTGCTAGGCGTAGTGAGACTCGTCCTAGTCGTTCCGGACGATCACCCGTGGCGCCACAAGAACTCCATCACAACGGCTGAGCTCCAGGGCCAGCCGATTCTCACGGGCCGGCCCGGAGGGTTGACGCGCCACCTCCTGGAGCCGGCGCTTCTGACGGGTGGGATCGATGTCAACTATGTGCTCGAATCGGCCAATGCCACGTCAGTGGTGGCGATGGCGCGGGAAGGTCTTGGTATCGGCGTGCTGGCCGACGACAACCTCCAACCGCGTCCCAATGCTCCGTGGCCAGTTCTTCTTGACGAAGCACACTCGATGTCAGCCCAAGTCTGGGTGTACTGGAGCAGTGAGCATGCGCTAACTGCGGCTGCGCGGGGCTTCGCACGACACCTCCAACAGTCCACCGGTGTGAACACCCGAGGCAGTGAGGAGTTTCTGAGTTCGCGATAGAGATCCGCGGTGAATCAACAACATCGCCGGGTCCTGCGGTGGTCGTATCCTTTGGTTGCGTTCGGTGCCTGGCAAGCGCCGCAGCCGGGCTTGCTCGAGGCCTGCTTCGCGGACCTTGCGGATGGCTTCTTCCCGTCCTTCGCGCTCGTCATCGGGGGTGACGTAACCGATGCGGTTCCCCCCTCCGGACCGTAGAGGCATCGACAATAGGGATTGCGATGTCAGAGAAGCGGAAGAAGTACGACCGGGAGTTGCGCGAGGGAGCTGTTCGGATCGTCTAAGAGACCGGGGCAGTCCCGGTCCACGTTCACACCGCCTGGTGGCATCGCTGGAACGCGGTCTCGGCGACGAACCCGCGAACGTGGTTGCCCCTTCCGCGATCACCGTCAGGAGGTGGAGAGGATCATCTACCGGAAGTGGTGCGCCTCAGGATGTGCACTCGGAGCCGGTGCAGCTGCGGCATGACGCCGTAGATGACAATCGGTACGGTGATGGTGGTGAGCACCAAAGTGCGCAGGATGGGGTTGAGAGTGTCGAGCCGGTCGCCGATCGAGAGGTTCAGGACGGTCAGGGTCGGAAAGACAGCTACCCAGATCATCACAGCAAGCTGGTGCTTGGTCGGCGGGCCGGCCTGGCGACGGGCGGTCGCGGCGTTAGGGGCAGTCATGATAACTCCTTGAGAGCGTCGGATGGTGGGAAGGGCGGAGCGCTCAGGGCCCTCCGTAAATCTCGGATGGGGCATCGGGAGTTCAGGAAGGTCCATCAGAGTCTGCGATCACTCGGCCTGCTTGTGCGGTCCCTGGCCGCTCTTCTGAACGGTATTGGCTCGCAGCGCCGGCGACCGCGCAACTCGGGACTGCCATGACCGGGCCAATCGTGACGAGGAGGGCTCCGAGCCGGCAAGACGGTGATCAGGGCAGCGGTTCCCAGGAGGGGCGGCAAACATCGCTGCTGCGCGGAATGTGCTGGCCGAAGCGATGTCGTCGCCGGCGGCTCTGGCGGCACGGATTGGCTCGCCAGTGCGGGCCAGGCGTTCCCAAGAACCCAGCAGCGAGAACCGCATCAACAAACCTGCCAGCAGCGGACCGAGGATGTAACTGAACCCAGAGGCCAGCATGATCGCCGCCAAGATGCGCGCCGGCGAACCCGCCGTGCGGGCAGCATGAGTGTGGGCGCAGGTCCAGAACAAAGCCCGCGCAGCACCTTGCAGAATTTGAGAGGCGAGGAATTCGTGCCAGTCAGCGGACAACACCAGTAAGGCGCGGGAACCGACAACAGTTCTGCGCCAGCGATGAGGACTCTCTCGGAAAGCTTGCGCATCAGCCCGCCGGTGAACAACCTCACCACCATCTGGGAGATCGCCGAGGCCGCGAGGAGGAGGCCAACCTCGCCGACGCCATACCCGACATCTACGGCAAGCAGGGGTACGGCGCTCCCGACCGCCAGGCCGAAGGAGAACACCGCCGCCCGCAGCGACAGTGGCGATCGCGTCTCTGCAGGCGGGGGAACCGGCGGCGTCGGCCATCACACCTTTCATCGCCAGGACGTCCATCCGTGCCACAGCCCCTCTTGCTGTCCCCGAACGCACGGAGCCAACGTCGGTCAATCGTAGGCCTGAGACGTGCTCGCGACTCATCCGAGGCGTTCGAGGAGCATCGCCTGTCCTTGTCCGCCGCCAACGCACATCGACTCGATGGCGAGCGTGCCGTCGACGGACTCCAACGCGTTCAGCATCGTCGACAGGATCCGCAGGCCGGTCATCCCGAATGGGTGGCCGAGGGCGATGGCGCCACCGAAGGGATTCACGCGGTCGTCGAACGGGTCGATCCCGACCTCGCGGCAGACCGGGATGACTTGTGCGGCGAAGGCCTCGTTGATCTCAAACACGTCGATGTCGGCCATGGTCAGCCCGGCGTCTCTCAACAACTGACGGATCGCCTCAATGGGACCGATACCCATGCGGGACGGATCAACGGCAGAAACTGCCGAGCCGAGGATTCGGGCGCGGGGCGCTAAGCCGAGTTCGCTGGCCCGCCCAGCTTCCATGACCAGCGCGGCCGCAGCGCCGTCATTGAGCGGGCATGAGTTGCCTGCGGTGACCCGCCCGCCCTCACGGAAGATCGGTTGCAGCTGGGCTAGGGAGTCGAGGCTCGAGTTGGATCGCGGGCCCTCGTCCGCTCCGACCACGCTCCCGTCGGGAGTCGTTACTGGCGTAATTTCGCGGTCGGTGAATCCTGCGGCCTGCGCCGCAACCGCGCGCTCCTGGGAGCGCTGGGCGAAACGGTCCATCTCCTCCCGGCTGACAGCGTAGTCATCGGCGACGTTCTCGGCCGTGACCCCCATCGGCGTGAAGACCGCACCGACCGTCTCACCGTCGGCGTCGGGATCGAGCAGCGGGTGCCGCTGAGCGAGGTGGTGACCGTGTCCCACCCGGGAGACGGACTCAACCCCCACGACCGCGACCACCTCACTCTCACCCACTGCGACGGCGTGACCCGCCGAGCGCAGTGCCTGCAACGACGAGCCGCACAGCCTCGTCACTGTCTGCCCCGGCACACTGTGGGGCAGACCAGCCAGCAGAGCTATGTTCCGGCCGACGTTGTAACCCTGCTCGCCCCAGGGGAAGCCGCAACCGGTGATGACGTCTGCGACGTCGACGTCATTCACCTCCGGGTGCCGGCCGAGTAGGTCGCGCAAAACTCTTGCGCCGAGGTCGTCGGGACGCATGTCCTTCAACGCGCCCTTATGCGCACGCCCTACTGGGGTCCGCAAGACGTCCACGATTACGGCGTCGCGTAGGGCGGGCATCAGCGGCCGTCTCCGCGCGAGGCGAACTGGTCGACGAACGACTGCACCCCGCGAGCGAAGTTGCCCCTGCGCAGGGCGTCCCAGTGCAGCGCGCGGTCGAACTCGAGTGCTTCGTAGAGGGGCAGTTCAGCGCCGGTTAGTATTGCGCGCTTGGCCGCCGACACACCCGTTCGGCCCGCCTTGGCGGCCACCGCCGCTGCGAACGACTCGGCGTCCGCAAGCAACTCATCAGGATTCGCCATACGGTCCACCAGCCCCATCGCGTACGCCTCTTGAGGAGAAACCGGCTTCGCGTCCAGAACGAAGTGCAGCGCCCGGCTCGGCGTCAGCAGCCGCGTGAGGAACTGGACACCGCCGCCGCCGCTGGGCATGGCACCGAAAAGATCCATCTCCGGCACCCCGATCTTGATCCTGTCGTTGTCGGCGACGTACCGGAGATCGCAAGCCGCGGCCAGTTCCAGGCCACCAGCCAGAGTGTGTCCGTTGAGGGCGGCAATGAACAGCACCGGGCTACGCCGCATCCGTTCGCACAGTGCCCGAAACCGGTCCATGGTGCGGACGAATTCCTCGATGAGCCCATCGATGCCTAGCTGTTGTGCCTGTTCGGCCATCCAGGTGGCGTCGGCACCGGCCGAGAACACCGATAGCCCACTGGTCAAAACGACGGCGGCCACGGACTCGTCCGCTTGCGTGGCACTGAGTTGGACGTCCAACGCATCTAGCAGTTCAGGGCCTATCGCGTTGACGGGCGCGTTAGTCAGCGTCCACCGCTCGAATCCGTGTTCGCGGTGAACCTCCAGGGGCGTGGTAGTGGTATCGGTGTTCAACGAATTTCTCCCAAGTGATCGTGGGTGGATGTGGGACTGTCCATGGTTGGCATCGGCGCCGCGTCGGCCGTGCCGGAAGTCCAAGTTTTGAGCACCTTCCCTTGAACCTTGCCGACGGCGTCACGGGGCAACTCCGGCACGAAGTGGACCTGTCGCGGGTACTTGTACGGTGACAGCCGCTCACGGACGAAGGACTGCAGCTCTGAGGCAAGGGCGTCGTCGGCCGTCACCCCGTCCTGTACCGAGACGAACGCCACCACGATCTCCTGTCGTAGCGGGTCTGGCGCGCCGACGACGGCGACCTCACGGACGGCCGGATGCTCGCCGAGTGCGAGCTCTACCTCCGCCGGCGCGACCTTGTAGCCCGCGGTGCTGATGAGATAGTCGGTGCGCCCCAGGTACGTCGCGTTGCCGGTGTCGTCGAACTCGATCAGGTCGTCACACAGAGACCACCCGTCGATGACGTCGCGGCGTTGCAGTTCCGGGCGGTTCCAGTAGGTCAGGCCGGTGAGGCCTCGGACCGCCATCTGTCCCGGTCCTGACTTGATGGGTTCGATACGGTCCTCGGTCTGAGTCACGACTCTGACCTCATAGCCCGGTAGTGCGCGGCCCAGGGAACCCGGCGAGAAGGCTTCACGGTGTCGGGGGGTCAGTGGCCACGTCGCGAAGGCGGTGCTGCCGTAGTTGTTGATCAGCTCGTGGCCACGTTCACGCCAACGGCGGCGTACGTCCGATGCCGACGCCGACTGCCACATCGCGTAGGCCCGGCTCAACGAGGGCAACTCAAGGGACATCTCGTCGAGCACGTCTGCCATCCGGACCCAGGTGGCGGTAATCGCGGTGAACACGTTGATGCCGTGGTCGTTGATGGCTTGGACGATTCGCTGTGGGTCTCGAAACTCCTCGATGAGCACGGCGGTTGCGCCGTGCAGCAGTGTGAAGT